>JBEBTF010000006.1:0-46555 GCA_040393865.1 Planctomicrobium piriforme
ACATTCGAGTCACAGCGTCGAGAACGCGAGTGATGAATCCTGCAATGCGGCTCGTCCGACCTGATCGCATCAGGCAGTCGATCTCAAACAATCGACGTCAGATTTTGATCAGGATAGAACAGAAGAAGACATAGAAATGACGGGACAACGCATGGAAAGCAGAATCAACAAACACGCACAACTCCCTTCATTCCCATCAGTTGCAATTCAACTCCTGAAAATCTTTTCCGAACCGGAGATCGGGATTTCCGATGTCGTAGCCGTGCTGCAGACAGACCCGGCTTTGTCAGGAAAGATCCTGAAGGCGACGAACACCTCTCAAATGGGACTGCGTAAACCAGTCAGCGATTTACAACGTGCCGTGGTTCTTCTCGGCAAGAAGTCGGTCATGGCCCTGGCGCTCGGATTCTCACTCTCCGAGGCGTCGATGAACACCGGGAAGTATTCGATCTACTACTCGGATTTCTGGTTTCAATCTCTCATCCGAGGGTGTGCCGCTTCAGTTTTAGCGCAGCGATATTTCTCGATTGAAGGCAGTGAAGCATTCACGCTGGGCTTGCTTGCCCGCATCGGCCGACTGGCCATGCTGCACACTGCTCCGGAACAGTTTGTGGCGACAATCCTCAAAGCTGAACAAACTGGGCAGAGTTGTGACGCAATTGAACTCCAGTCTGGTGAGGTGACATCCACGGATCTCACTGTCCATTTCTTCAAGGAATGGAACCTTCCGACCCACTGTATTAACGCCATCGAAGCGTTGCCCACTTCGCTGGACGAAGTGTGCAGCAGCCCCACCCCATCCGGCACGAACTTCTCCGACCTGATCCGAATTTCAGCAGCCTTCGGCGAATTCTTCTCAGGTGAGCGGCGCGGGGTCGCGATGGCGAGCCTTTATGAACTCTGCAGCGTCATTCTGAGCGAGCCTGAGTCCCAAGTGAATGAACTCGTTGATCGCGTGCGTGCTGAACTCGACAAATACAGCGCACTCTTCAACTTGGACACTTCGAAAATCGATTCTCCACTGGAACTGCTGTCTCAGGCAATGAGCCAGCTTTCGCAACTCGCAGCAAGTTTTTCGAGTACGCTAGAGGAACCCAATAAAAGCTCAAGAGAGCTGAAGGAAGAGAACAGTCGGTTGCGCAAACGTATCATGGAGCTGACTCAGACAGCCATGATTGACCCGTTGACCAAAGCGTTCAACCGTTCCTACATGATTCAGCAACTGACCACACGAAGCCAGTTTGCAAGGCAGGATCAAACCCCTGTCGCGTTGCTCTTCACCGACATCGATCACTTCAAACAGATCAACGATCAGCACGGACACCTGGCCGGCGATGAAATTCTGAAATCCGTTGCGACTTCAATTCGCGAAGTCATTCGTCACGATGACATCCTGACCAGATTCGGCGGCGAAGAATTTGTCATTCTCTCATCGGCAACCGACGCAGAAGGGTTGCAACGACAGGCGGAACGGATTCGCGATCGAATTGAGCAGGAATCTCGACCAATCGGAAATATTGAGCTGAAAGTCACAGTGAGTATCGGTGGAGTCGTAGTCGTACCGCCTCGTCACTGCCATGACTTTGTTCAGCAGTTAATCGACACTGCAGACCGAGCGATGTACATGTCGAAACATTCCGGGAGAAACTGCATCACAATCCTTCAGGAGTTATCACAGAATCCGATCCTCTCGTTGCAATCGGCTTCATAAAGACACCTGCGTGATTCGCAACCATATCAACACTTCCCAGATCCATTTCGTTTCTGTCTGAACGCCCGACGGCAGAGCCCTTGCGACATGATTCACCTTCAATACAAAACGATGAATGACCAGCAAAAGCTGAGTCACTTGCGTAACATCCAATGGACAGGAGAAGCCCAATTACCGGTTCCTCCTCAGTCCGTAATGGATTTTTCCGCAAGAGCTCGCAAGCCGGATGTCACCGTCCGCGAGTTAGCCGAGGTCGTCGAATGCGAACCGGCGCTGACTGCAGAGCTGTTGAGAAACGTCAACTCTTGCCTGCGTGGACTTCGCCAGAAGGTTGATTCCATTCCGCAGGCAATTGCGTTACTCGGCATTCCCAACAGCACAACAATCCTGCTGACGAGTGCCCTGTCGAGTGCCGTGCAACAACAGGAGTCACCGTTAATCTCCGCTTCGGATTTTCGCCGAGAGTCTGTCGAACGCTCCATCTTCGCAAGAGAAGTCGCTCGCATCTGGGGTCTCAATCCAACCATCGCGTATACAGCCGCGATGCTTCAGGACATCCTGCTGCCGGTGCTGACCCGACGTCACCAAATCGAATACCACGAGTACCTGAACTACGGCGATTTTGAATCAATCACTCAATTTGAACGTGAACGGTTCGGCTGGACTCACTCGGAACTGACAGCAAAAACCCTGTTGAACTGGGGCTTTTCCAGCACAATCGCACTTGCTGTATTGCAGCACCACGAACCACCCGAGCAGATCCTTGTTGAAGGGGAAGAAATTCCGCTCGCGTTCGCATTAAGTTGTTCATCGCTTTTGATGGACGTGATGCGGCAAACACCCAACGGAATGAAACGTCTCTTTGATATGAAAGAGATCAACGAGAAATTCAACATCATGGAGGTTGCAGCAGCAGTCGACATGGCTGTTGCTGAATTGAATTCCAATCTTCACAACCCGATTTCTCTCGTGCATCGATTGCAGAACGGGATGCTGAATCAGCTGGATCAACGCCGACGGCAGATGGTGGTCCCCGGCAGACAATTTGGAAACTACATTCTCGAAGAGATGCTCAAAGAGAGCACAATGGGGGCGATCTATAAATCGCGCCACGTCACATTACGTCGTCCTGCCGCCGTGAAGGTGCTACGCGCGGACCGCACGAACAGTGCATCAATTGCCCAGTTCGAGACAGAAGTTCAACTCACGTCACAATTGCGTCACCCGAACACAGTTGCCATCTTCGATTATGGACGCACTCCAGACGATTTGTTCTTCTGCGCCATGGAACTGATTGACGGAATCACCCTTGCCGATCTTGTCAGCCGTAGCGGCCCCCTGCCTGACGGGCGAGTTCTGAACATCCTGCTGCAAGTCTGCGGGGCACTCGCGGAAGCGCATGGAATGGATCTGATCCACAGAGATATCAAGCCGGAGAACATCATGATCTCCTGCCGTGCAAACCGGCCAGATCATGTCACTTTGCTCGATTTCGGTCTGGTAGCGTCGACCTCTGCCGAGCACATGCAGCAACAGTCAGAAGCACGACGGGATGTCGTCGGAACCCCGCTCTTTATGTCACCAGAAGCGGCTCAGGGACGTGACCGGATCTCAGCACAAAGTGACCTGTACTCACTCGGGGCCGTGGCATACACACTGCTCACAGGACTCCCGGTCTTTACAGGGGCAACCATTGCTGAAGTCCTTCAGCAGCATCAATGGTGGTCTCCTGTTCCTCCTTCGGAACGGGTCGACATCCAGATCTCAGCTGAACTCGAACAACTCGTAATGCAGTGTCTTCAGAAGAAGACAGCTGATCGACCAGCAGACGCATTGGAACTGATCGACCGGCTTTCAAAGATCGTTCCAACCCAACCTTGGCATGCAGACGCAGCCACAAGATGGTGGAGCGAGTATAAAGCCAACGTGTCAGGCACAGCCCCCAAGAGCCTCGAACCGGCCTCGACAGCTCTGAATTCTCCTGCAAACGAGGAAGCATTGCTGGAGAAGACAATTCATCTGTAGTTTCAAGAGTGCCTGAAAACAGGACGACTACAGTGACGCATTCCCGTTGAGAAGAAGCAATAAGGACCGCCAGACATCATCAGTCCGGCGGTCCCTTTTTATGCAGACACGGCAATCAGTACGTTATGACCGCTTGCTGGCGATCAACGCAATCAACGCCTTTTGAGGTGAAGCAAATTTCTCCAACCCTTCCTGCATCAAAACTTCTTCCATCTTCTGGAAATCAACTTTCGCAACAATGTCGTCAACAACTAACTGAGGCAGTTGCTTGTCGACTTGTCGTGTATAAGTCTTGCCCAACTTCTGAACGGCGTCGTTAGTCGCAGGTGGGTTCGTCTGAATGTCAGAACCTGCCAGGGCTGCGACGTACTTATCAGCCGGATCTTCAGGCTTCTTGGTGCCGGTGCTGGCGAAGATGATTTCCTGCTTCAGCGGGAGCTTTTTGTCAGCCCAGAATTCTTCGTTCTGTTGCCAAATCCGCTTCACGTTGAAGATCCCAACCTGTCCCTGAGCCTCTTTCGACAACTCTGGAATGTTCTTCTCTGTGTAAACGTCGATGCGGCTCACAAAAATGCTGTAAACTGATTTGAAGTTCTCCAGACTGGCGCGACGTTGTGCCCCTCGCCAGATCGCTTCTCGCGCAGCGTGATACTGACGCTCACTGAAGATCAACGTCACATTCAGAGTGATCCCTGCAGCAGAAAGCTCCTCTAAAGCAGCGAGCCCACCGGGAGTCGCCGGAACCTTGATCATGCGGTTCTTATGACCAGCAGCCCACTTCTTCCCGAGTTCGATATATCGAGCAGCGCGTTGTTCCGTAGTCTCAGTCGAATCGATGTCCTCGATCAATGGATCAAGTTCAAAGCTCACATAACCATCGTTGCCGTGAGTCTCCTCCCAAACTGGAAGGAACACTTTCTGTGCATCACTGACGAGTTCGTCAGTGACTGCCCAGGCGATCGCTTCGTCATCCAGTCCCTTCTCACGTTGAGCAGAAATCTGGCTGTCGAAACGGCCGGTCTTAATCAGGTCTGACACGATGATCGGATTTGAAGTCGCTCCTGTTGCTCCAAATGCACGATTGGTCTGTACAAGTTCTGGATCGATCGAATCCAACCACAGTTTTGTTCCGGTCGAGACGAGAGATTTCAGCGCAGACATCTTCTTAATTCCTGAAAGAAACATGGCCCCCGGGAAAATCCAGAACGATGCGTTCACCTGCTGGTGTTATGCACCTTTCCTGAAATTACCAGAGTCGATCAACACGTAAATACTGACTCAAAAATCGCTCACGGATGCTCATCATCAAGATGATTCCAGAGCCTGTCCCATGCCTATGACATTAACGATCTTTCTGCCAATTTCGAACCGCTTCACCAATTCCACCGCTCGAAATCAGATATTCATCTGCCAAATGGTCGGGCAGTTCTCGCTATGATGTGGCGTTTCTGGACTGTGACCAACCGATCTTTTGGTGACAGTCAGCCCTTTTCCTTTCGCAGCTTACATTTGAATTTGAAATAGTGCAGGGCGGCCACACAAGAGCCGGAACTGGTCTAACGACTCTGCAAACTGCGTCGGGAATCACTCATATACTTCGACGCAATTTCTTGCTGAATCCGTTCGCGAAGTTCCGTGCTTAACAATGTGAAGTGATCTGCTTTCGGAACAAGCTCGATCACAGCATCGCTGAGCATCAAACGCTGGCTCACTTTTAACGAGCGAACCGCTCCCTCCAGATAAAATGTGTCTTCCGTCCCCATGAAGACATGAATCTTGTTTCTTAACGCCGGGCCCAGAACTGGCCACGCCTCTTCCAGCAGACGCCGAATATTATAGGCTTCCCATGCCACTGCGACCTTGGGATCAATCACACCAGTGTCTCGATTCCAGAGCTCCTGAGGCTGTCCATCGGCTCCACGAGGACTGAACACGGCCTCAAAACTTTTGAGTTGCCCCCCAGTCCCCAGCACATCTTCCATCTGCGAGAACGTCTTATAGTCAATCAGAACGTCTCCCGCGCGTCTCGCGATCGGGCGTAAATTTCCTTCTGCATCAACGAACATATTCTCCCCGTGACGAAGCAGATCGATGTTCTGGAACTCACGGAAATCGACGGGATCTGGAGCAGTACTCCATGTTCCATTGAAGTAGCTCGGATAATTCACCTGCAACCAAAGAGTGCTCCACCCGCCAGATGAATGCCCCGTCAGATAGCGTCCCAGCGTCCCTTCAGTTCGATATGCCTGATCAAGTGCTGGAAGAAACTCGTAAACAAATGCATCCCCGTAAGGCCCATTGTTGGCAGAGTTGGCAAACACATGATGCCCCAACGCACACCGGGGGTCCATCATCACACGTATGAACTCAACGTCGTGAGAATTCTTCTCCTGAACGGGTTCCGTTTTCAGGTTGTAGAAGTGATCGCCGCCGAAACCCGGTATTTCAATAATGACCGGATAATGGGCGTCTCCTCGTTCAAAGTAACTTGCCGGAACAGTGACCGCACCTTGCAAATACACATCTCGACCGTGAAACCGACTGAGCTTTTCAGACCGTACCCGCAGCAGTTTAGTCCACTTATTCGTTGGGAACTCACGAACAGGAACCAGCGATGAAATTGGAAGTGGAAACGCTCCTTCACTCCCCAACGCAATGACCGAACTGAAGGCATTTCCTTCCCCGTTTCCCACATCGGGATCATCTGGATTGAATCGAACGACAGCCTGAACTGAACGTCCTTTGAGATCATCAACTGTCAGTTTCACCGGAAAGGTTTTCAACTTTCCTGACCGCAGACTTTCATCAGAGAGCCTGACAGGCAAAGCATCGCCCGGTTTCCAGTCTTTCACTTCAAAACTGAGGAACGGTTGTGGGTGAAACCAGTTGGGCCCCACTCTGGGAGGCGCATCGTTCTCAGCAGACGTCCCTCGTTTCGAAAAGAACAAATACACTCGACCTGTGTACGGAGCTTTGTGGATCGCTTCATCGAGTTGCAGAACGATATTCCATCCCTGCTCAGATGCCGCTGCTCGATCAACAGCTGCAAAACTGGAAGCAGAAACAAACAACAGTGCCAATACGGCACACATTATCCGACGGGTCATGGATCACTCGCTGAATATCGATCAGGAAATGCTGCTCATATACTGATGACGCGAACACAAGCCAGGGCATCACACAAAGACAAAACCCCAGAGAACCATGATCCTCTGGGGCTTTGAATCAAATTTGCTTTGCGATATCAGATGAAATCAACTGAGTTCGCACTTGAGATCAGACTACTGATCTTCACCGCGAACGTGGTCCATTGAGAACAATGGGCCTGAACCGCCAGCGGTTCCACCCTTCAATTCGCGAGGGCCAGTTTCGCCAGCGGTGCCGCCAGCAGATGCTGCAGTTTCTTCTTCGGCTTCGATCTGTGCGTCGAGTTTCATGCTCAAGCCGATCTTACGATCGTTGGTATCAACTCGCAGAATCTTGACGTCGATTTCGTCGCCAACGTTCACGATTCCTTCAGCTGACTTGGAAGCATCGCCGCCGGTCAGTTCTGAAACGTGCAGAAGACCTTCGAGTTCCTTTTCGAGTTCCACGAAGACACCGAAGTTGGTGATCTTTGTGACCTTACCCTTAACAACAGCTCCAGCCTGGAACTGGTGTGGGATACGGCTTTCCCATGGATCTTCGTCGAGCTGCTTCAGGCCGAGAGCGATACGCTTACGCTCTTCGTCAACCGAAACAACGGTGCACTCGATCTCGTCGCCCTTCTTCAGCATTTCGCTGGCGTGGGAGATCTTGCGTGTCCAGCTCATGTCGCTGACGTGCAACAGACCGTCAACACCTTCTTCGAGTTCGATGAACGCCCCGTAGTTGGTGAGGTTACGAACAGTCCCCTTAACACGTTTGCCAACTGGGTACTTGTCGCTGACGTTGTCCCATGGGTTTGGCTGGGTCTGCTTCATCCCCAGTGAAATTTCCTGCTTGTCGGTGTTGATGCCGAGCACCACCACTTCGACTTCGTCGCCAATCGACACCATTTCGCTTGGGTGATTGAGGCGGCGTGTCCAGGACATTTCGCTGATGTGGACGAGACCTTCGATTCCGTCTTCCAGCTTCACGAAGGCACCGTAGGTCATCACGTTGACCACTTCGCCCTTGACACGTGAGTTGACCGGGTACTTCGTTGCCACGTTGTCCCATGGGCTTGCAAACTTCTGCTTCAGGCCCAGAGCAATCTTCTCTTTGTCGCGATCGACATTGAGAATCATGACTTCGATTTCGTCGTCGATCTTGACCATCTCGGATGGATGGTTGATACGGCCCCAGCTCATATCGGTAATGTGGAGGAGACCGTCGATACCGCCGAGGTCGACGAACGCACCGAAGTCGGCGATGTTCTTGACGATACCTTTGCGAATCTGCTTTTCTTCGATCTCGGACATCAGCTTGCGCTTCATTTCGGCGCGCTGTTCTTCGATCAGGCGGCGACGTGAAACAACAATGTTCTTACGAGCGTCGTCGATCTTCAGGATCATACACTCGATTGAGTTGCCCACGAATTCGCCGATGTCGGCAGGACGGCGAACGTCAACCTGGCTGGCAGGAAGGAACACGTTCACACCGCGCTGGCCGCTGGTGGAGAGAGCTTCGCCGATATTGACGAGCAAACCACCTTTGATTTTGCGGACAACCATCCCCTTGATGGTGTCGCCTTCGCCGTAACGCTTGATAACCCAATCCCAGTCCTTCTGGCGATCGGCTTTGCGTTTTGAGAGGAGAACCAGCCCGAAATCGTCTTCGATTTCTTCGAGCAACACTTCAATGGTGTCGCCAACTTTTGGCTTTTCTTCGTCTTCGGCCCATTCATTGAGGGAAACCATCCCCTCACTCTTGTAACCGATGTCGACCAGAACCTCATCGCCTTCGATGCTCAGCACTTTCCCGTGCACGAGCTGGTTAGCATCGAACGGGCTGGACGTACGTTCGTAAACGCGGTCCATTCTGTCATCTTCAGAAGCAATCCAGTCGCCGATTTCGCCACCCAGTGCAGCGTCCAGCTCAGCATCATCAACTTGAAATTCACGAATGAGGTTACGATCGACCATTGGAAACCTGTACACCATTTCACGACCGATCGAAAGCAGACTGTTCGCCAGCGAACTTACTGCAACATCAATGGCCGGGTTGAAACCATGCGTCCGACGGGCGTTCCGAACACCGGAACCCATAGCCACGCCGTGACGTAAATCGAATCGAGTACTGTACCAAATCACTCCCTTTTGATGCCAGTCGCTTCTGGCCATAATTCGGAATATTGATATACCGCGCACCAAGGTCATTTTTTCACCAAGGTAAATTCCGATACAAACCAGACCAACCCTTTCGATCGACCAGATTGTCAGACTCCAGAGAAGCGTCACCTACAAAAGTGTGACAGACTGACAGGACCACGATTTGGTCCACCGGACCAGCTTGATCCTCCCGACAGTTTCAGGACTACCCGCCCCAATCCTTACCAATTATTGGCAAAGCCATGTCTGCAAATCATTTTGAGCAAATCCAGAATGCCCTTACCGAAGGGGGTGCTGCCGGTGCTTTCGAGCAACTGGTGAAGACACTCCGGGAGAAGAAAGAGTGGCACAACCTGTTTGACACGAGAATCTTGCAGAAAAAGCATTCCCTCAAACTGCCACTTCATCGCCCGAGTTCCCTGCAAGACGTCCCGGAAGAATTCCGTAAGGAAGTTGAAGCAACGTACATTCTCGCCGCCCGTGAAGCTGGCGAAGGGTTTCTGTCACAGGGAGACATCCCATCAGCATGGATGTACCTGAAAGTCATCCGAGAACCGGAAAAAGTTGCCGCCGCGATCGACGAACTTCCCAACACCATCGATGACTACCAGGAGATGGAACAGATCATCCGGATCGCACTGCACGAGGGAGTCAACCCTGAGAAGGGACTCAAAATCATGCTGCGAGGTCACGGCACATGCAGCACAATCACTTCCCTGGACCAGATTCTTGGGCAACTGGAGACCACCAAACGCAGCAAATGCGTCGCCACTCTCGTTCAGACCATTTACGACGAACTCACAGAGTCCGTCCGTAATCATGTCGAGAAGAAGATGCCAATGCTGCCACCGGACTTAACACTGGAACAGTTAATCGCCGGCCGAGACTGGCTGTTCGAAGGGGGCAACTACCACATTGACGTATCCCACCTGAGTTCAGTGGTCCGTTTTGCGAGATCACTGGAGAAAGGCGCACCAGAACTCGAACTCGCCAGACAACTTGCGACGTACGGCTCTCGACTGGAAAAGACGCTGCAATACGGTGGAGAGCCTCCATTTGGAGACTTCTACCCTGCCCATATCGCCTTCTTCAATATCCTGCTCAACCGCGATCCCGACGCGAACCTGCAGTATTTCCGCGACCAACTCAATCAGGAACCAGACGAACAAGACAAACCACTCTTCGCTTATGTGCTTGTGGACCTTTTAGTCCGAAGCGAACGCATCAACGAGGCCCTCGAGTTGGCCTCACAGTACCTCACAAATCTCGGCGAAGACGTAAACATCTCGTTTGATGAGCTTTGCCAGAAAGCAGGCCGCTTTGACGTCCTGAAGAGAGTGCGACAAGAACAGAACAATCTCGTGGCCTTCACTTCTGCTGCAATCAGGGAACTGGAACAGAATAAGTAGCAGAACACATTCGGAACCTGTCGTTTACCCGATCGGGATTTACTCGCTTGCGAGTAGAAAAGCAAAGAGACTGGCATAATTCTGCCGAAATCGCACCAAACAACGGGACCAGCAAATCTCGCCGCAACAAATTAAAATCAAAGACTTTACATCTAAAACAAACAACTGAACAACAACCGGAAAGTCGGTAACCAATTGACATTGCTCCCCAAATTGATCTAATTTCTCTATTGACGTGTTGCATGCGGGAGTCAGGCCTGCCGTAACACACCGCATCAGTTCCGCTGAGGGGTCAGCAGTTCAGGTGCAAAAATGTGCATAAGAAATGCTCGTGGTTAAAAACGGGATTCGCTGTCCGAACGCAAACTCTTCTGAACTCAGTTGACCGGAAATTCGGGACATTGATTACAGAGGGCGTTCTGAGCAAGAAGAGCGACCGGAATCCAGAAATTTCACTGCCGAAACTGATTTTCTGCAGGATTGGGCTCCGATACCTCCTATTGCCGAGTGGATAGCCATCCAGCAGTCAAGGAAATGCATCAGTCCGGCCTGACGCCGCTCTGATGATGGAGATGGACTGCTGGAAAATTCCGTAAACTAAAGGTCTAGCAATGGTTGCTGGAAATCAGCGTCCTCGGATTGTCATCACCGGCGTCGGCGTCGTTTCGCCTGTCGGGATTGGCCGGAATGCATTCTGGTCAAATCTCGTCGCTGGGAATTCTGGCATTGCGCCACTAAGTGCATTCCGCAGCCAAAACCTGCCATGCACCCTCGCAGCCGAAATTCGCGATTTCAATCCTGCCGAACACATTTATCATCGCAAATTCCTGAAGATCATGTCCCGCGACATCCAGCTTGGGGTGTCAGCAGCGTCTCTCGCCATGAAAGACGCCAGATTGTCTGCGGGAGACATCGCTCCAGAACGCCTTGGCGTCGAATTCGGGGCTGGGCATATCTCGTTCACACCAGACGAACTCACAGACGTCACCAAAGCCTTCCGTGATTGCAGCGAGGAAGAAATCGCTCGCAACTGGGGACGAAAAGCGATCGGGAACATCGCTCCACTGTGGCTGCTGCGACAATGCCCGAACATGCCAGCCTGCCATGTGGCGATTGAGCACGGGGCCTGTGGGCCAAACAATACAATCACAAGCTCGGATGCATCTGCACTGCTCGCTCTGCAGGAAGCCATCCGATGCATCAATCGCGGCCAGACGGACGCCATGATTGTTGGAGCAAGCAGCTCCAACATTAACCCAGTCGACATTGCCCGCATCAGCATGTTCGACACACTCTCTCCTCAACACGATCCAGCACAGGGTTGCCGCCCATTCGACCGTGACCGCGATGGCACCATCGTGGGTGAAGGAGCCGCCGTTTTCATCGTTGAGCGATACAGCCACGCTGTTGCTCGCGGTGCTGACATCTATTGCGAGGTTCTTGGAACCGGAGCAGGATGCGATGGCCGCGGAGACGAAAACGTCGCCGGAGGCCGAGGGTTGTCCTGTGCAATGAATGCCGCAATTCGTCAGGCAAACATTTCTCCACGCGAACTGGGGCACATCAACGCCCACGGCAAGAGCACACGCACCGATGACTGGGTAGAAGCTCGTGCTTACCACCACTCATTTGGTGATGACACCCATAAGATTCCGGTCGTCGCCCTGAAGAGCTACTTCGGAAACTTTGACGCAGGTTCAGGTGCAGTTGAACTCGCAGGAAGCATCCTCTCATTGAAAAATGGGGAACTTCCAGCAACGCTGAACTACAAGCACCCTGATCCACTTTGCCACCTGAATGTCGCGAGCGAGCCACGCAAACTGCGGTCATCGATCGCAATGAGCGTAAATCGCACCGCAATGGGACAAAGTGTCGCTGCAATCCTTCGAGCGGTCTAAAACCACTTCGATCAGGGATTGGTAGACAACAGGCCTCGCGCCGTCGTGCTGGTGCCCTATCAAATTGACAACCGAGAAGCTGAACACCGAAACCGGTGTTCAGCTTTTTGCTTATTCATGGTCTCCCCTTGCCCGCAAACCGATCTCTGAACAATTCGAGACATCTGAATTTGTTAGAATCCCGGGTGATTTCACGCGAAATTAAATTCTAAAAAACGGCTCCAAAGTCCAATCAATTTATTTCAATAGGTTCGATGATCTGGTAACCTTAATCGATCTCATACCCACCCAATTTCAGCCCGCCCGCAAATCATGAGACACCTTCCTGGATTTGCCTGCCTGATGGCTTTTGTAGCCATCTCTCTGACTGCATCGGCAAGCGATACAGTTCAGTCGGATCTTTCCTTCGAAAAAGATGTCAGGCCCATTCTGAAAGCGGCCTGCTTCCACTGCCACGGTGAGTCGGGGCAATCCGAAGGAGAGCTCGACGTCCGACTGGTGCGCCTGATGGTCAAAGGTGGCGACTCTGGCCCTTCAATCGTGCCAGGCAAACGCAATGAGAGCGTTTTGTTCCAACGAGTTCAAAGCGGGGAAATGCCGCCTGATAAAGCTCACCGATTGAGCGAAAAGCAGGTCGAGGTCATTGGGAAATGGATCGATGACGGAGCAAAAACGCTTCGCCCTGAACCAGAAAATGTTCAGGGGATGATCATCACCGAAGAGGAACTGTCTCATTGGGCTTATCAGAAAATCGTTCGTCCTCCGGTTCCGGAAGTTAAAAATGTTGACCGGGTCCGTACCCCGATCGATGCTTTTCTGCTCTCCAAACTGGAAGAAAAAGGGTTCTCCTTCTCGGAAGACGCCAAGCCTTCAACCCGACTTCGACGAGCTTCATATGACCTTACCGGACTGCCTCCATCTCCAGAGGCGGTTGCCGCATTCGAAGGCGACCAGCAGGCAGATGCCTGGTCCCGGCGAATTGAAGAATTGCTTGCCTCCCCCCATTATGGGGAACGCTGGGGCCGTCACTGGCTCGATGTCGCAGGTTATGCCGACTCTGATGGGTACTCGGTAGCGGATCTCAAGCGAGATCATGCCTGGCGATATCGTGACTATGTCATCCGCTCGTTCAATGCTGACAAGCCATTTGACCGCTTTATTCTCGAGCAGCTGGCTGGCGACGAATTGATCACGTCTCCGCTCAACAATCTTACGCCAGAAGATGCCGAGTTGCTGGCGGCAACAGGCTTTCTGCGTATGGCTCCCGATGGCACTGGGGGAGCGGTTGATAACGTCAACATCGCAAGGAACGACGTTCTTGCCGAGACGGTGAAGATTGTGACTTCCTCTTTGCTTGGTCTGACCGTCGGTTGTGCTCAGTGCCACGACCACCGTTACGATCCGATTCCCACCGTCGACTACTACCGTTTTCGAGCGATCTTTGAACCTGCTTTGAACGCCAAACAGTGGAAGTCTCCGAAACAGCGACTGGTTTCCCTCTACACTGATGCAGACCGGGCAAAGGCGGCCGAGATTGAAAAGGAAGCCAAGGTTCTCGATACCGAGCGACTCGCTAAACAAAAAGAATTCATCGACGCCACTTTCGAAAAGGAATTGGCGAAGCTGCCGGAAGATGTCCAGCTGAAGGCGAAGGGCCTGCAGAATATTCCAGTCAAAGATCGGAACGACGAACAAAAAGCCCTGATCAAGAAATACCCAAGCCTGAACATCAGCGCTGGGTCACTCTATCTGTACGACAAAAAAGCGGCTGATGAACTGAAGAAGATGTCTGATGACGCAGCGAACCTGCGTGCCACAAAACCGAAGGAAGAATTCGTTCACGCCCTGACGGAAGTTGCAGGACAGATTCCACAGAGCTTCGTATTTAATCGTGGTGATTGCGAACAACCGAAAGACGAAGTTCAGCCAGCTGGATTGTCCGTCATCTCGATGAATGCGGAATTACCGACGATCGAGTCGAAGGACTCTAAATTCAAAACAACCGGGCGACGTACCGCACTTGCAAAACAACTCACGGACCCGAAGCATCCACTAACGGCGCGCGTCCTCGTGAATCGGATCTGGATGCACCACTTCGGACGTGGGATTGTTTCCACCCCGGCAGACTTCGGTGTTCTGGGAGCCCCTCCAACTCACCCAGAGTTGCTTGACTGGCTGGCAGCCGAATTCATGGAATCTGGCTGGAGCGTGAAACACATGCACCGGCTGATTATGAATTCGACGGCATACCAGCAGGCATTGCGAACTGACCGGGAACAGGATCAGGTTGACCCAGACAACCAGCTCTATGGTGGAGCACGCCTGATTCGCCTTGATGCGGAAGAACTGCGAGACTCCGTATTGACCGTCAGCGGATCAATCAACAAAGCCATGTTTGGACCTCCAGTCCCGGTGATGGCTGACGAAGTTGGCCGATGGGTACTGGGGATTGAAAACCTGAGTGCAGGCCGACCGGGTGCGACGATTCCTCTCGAAGGTCGCGAGAATCTGCGAAGCGTTTATGTTGAAGTCCGTCGGAGCCGGCCGCTCGCGGTCCTCGATACATTCGACTGGCCAACCATGGCTCCTAACTGCGAGATCCGCAATGTCTCGACAGGAACGCCGCAGTCCTTGATGCTGATGAACAGCGACTTCGTCCTGGAGTATGCCGCCAAGTTCGCTCGACACATTGAAGCACAGGCAGGCGAAAGCCCTGAAAAGCAAATTGCCCTGGCCTGGAAACTGGCTTACTGTCGAGCCCCAGATCAGTCAGAAGCCGCATCTGCTCAGGCCTTTCTGGAAGAGCAGGCAGCGTTGTTGGCTGAACGCCAGAAGCCAGAACCGCCCAAGAAAGACGACAAAACTAAACCTCTGACACCTCAACAGCGAAGCCTGGAATCACTGTGCCAGATGCTGTTGAGCTCCAATGAGTTTCTCTACATCGATTAATCCGCCTAGCGATTCGATGAGTGAGGGATATTTGAAATAGTGCGGCGTTCCTGGCATGCGACAGCCAGTCTTTTTCCTGTCGAGAAGACTCCAGAGCAGCCACAGAGGAGACCGACAAGGTCTGGAACCCGACTCGCGATTTCAATTGAATTGAGCCGAGAGACAACATGAACACTGCATCCTGCTTGAACCGTCGGCATTTTTTGGCCGGAAGTGCTCTGAGTGTGAGTTCTGTTGCCTTGAGCTGGCTGCTGCAGCACGATCAGGCATTTGGAAATCCAGCCAAACCTGCAACCGAGCCAGCTTCATTTAACACCCTGCCCAAGCCGCCGCTGACAACGCCCAAAGCGAATGCCATGATTTCGCTCTGGATGCAGGGAGGGCCCAGCCATCATGACATGTTCGATCCGAAACCGGAGATGGACAAGCATGACGGCGAGGCGTTTCCAGGCGAGATCAAGTACGACGATCCCGCTCACGCCAGTTCCAAAATCATGAAGTCCCAATGGAAGTTTGCTCCACGGGGCGAGTGCGGAATGGAGTTGTCAGATCTGATTCCTTACACCAGTCAGATCGCCGACGAAATCTGCCTCATTCGGTCAATGCACACCGGAGTCAACAACCATGGCCAGTCGATTCAGGCGATGCAGGTTGGGCGTGTCGCCGCAGGTCGCCCGACACTCGGCAGTTGGTTGACTTATGGTTTGGGCTGTGCTGCCGACAACCTGCCAGCGTACATGGCGTTAATCGATCCGGGACAGCTCCCTGTTCTGGGTGTTGAAAACTGGCAGAACGGCTTTCTGCCTTCACTCTATCAGGGGACGGTAATTCGCCCTAAAGAACCGCGAATTCTCGACCTGATTCCACCAGACCATCTTGCAGGGAAACCACAGGAGCGTTCTCTGCAATTCCTTGAAGAGCTCAACCGTCGGCATCTCCAGGAACGTCCGCAGCAGCTGGATCTGGAAGCGAGAATTGCGTCCTACGAACTGGCTGCCAAAATGCAGATCGCGGCAACTGAAGCCTTGGACCTTTCGAAGGAAACCAAAGCGATGCAGGAGATGTACGGGATGCACTCTCCGAACGCAGCGACTCGTGAATACGGGTCCCGGTGTCTTCTTGCTCGTCGTCTGATTGAACGTGGCGTGCGATTCGTACAGGTCTATACCCCGAACCAGATGTGGGATCACCATTCAGGGATCATCAAGTCACTTCCTCAGGCTTGCCAGAAGGTAGACCAACCGTCAGCCGCACTTGTTGCGGACCTGAAAGCCCGAGGTTTGCTGGACACCACCGTCGTTCACTGGGGCGGCGAGATGGGACGGCTCCCTGTGATTCAGTTCGATAGCGGTCGAGACAAGGTGGGCCGCGATCACAATACATACGGATTCAGCATGTGGGTTGCCGGCGGTGGATTCAAAGCCGGCCATGTCCATGGTGAAACGGATGAATGGGGACACCATGCCGTGAAAGATGTAGTCAATCACTTCGACTACCACACAACCTTGATGCACCTCTTCGGGCTGGATCCAAACAAGCTGACCTATCACTGGGGCCGACGTGACCAGACATTGACTGATGGTCAACCGGGGCGGATTGTTAAAGAAATCCTGGCTTAGAGCAGTTTGCTCTACCGAGTGCCCGCGCAGCGGCCGTTTCGTTTGATGATGCGCAACTCGCCGCGTGGCGGAAGTGTGGAAACAATTTCGCAAGGTGATCTAGGCCGTATCGTTTCAGGCCATAGAATGAAAAGACCTCTCAACAGCAATTGCGGTTGAGAAGTCTTTATTTTGAATGCCACGGCTCAATCAATTGGCCTGCGACTCCGTTGCAGATTCTTGTGGCGGCACAATCGCGATTTGTACTTGAACAGGCAACGTTGACGTCAGCACTTTCGCAGACAGTGAAATCGGGTCCAGCATTCTGATCTTCGGATATCGTTGCTGCAGATCCTCGACCTGCTCCGGTGTGTATTCCTCAGGATTCCAAAGGATGACTCCACCTCGCTGATTAAGAAGCTCATCCGAAACCCAAGGCGTCGCCTCCTCAACCAGATCCGCATACACACTCGGGCGTGACGGAGAGTAGAAGGCAACATTCCCTGCCAACCAGCGATTGCCTCCCACGATAGGCGCCGGACCACCAAGTTCCGCTTTGCAAATGCGATCCACCTGAGCAGCTAATTCCTGACCAGGGAAGCAGATTCTTAACGGAGCGTTTCTCATGACCGGGAGGACCATGTCATGCCATATCAACACAGCAGCGACCAGAAGGCAGGCACCTGCCGACAACTTGACCACGCGCCAGACAGTTTTCGCGTCCTCACGATACTGAAACAGGCAGAACATCGCCGCCCCGATGAACGTAAACAGAGGAGACCCCCAGAGTGATTTCATCTTCACTCCAGTTGTCACTCCGATAAGAAAAATCAGAGCGATGGGGACTAACGAAAAGAACAGGATGAAATCCCGCCCGAAACTCTGGTTGAATGGAGTGCCAGGCTGCCGACGCCATCTCCACCCCAGCGACGGAATCATTAATCCCAGAGTCAGACCGATGGCCGCAAGTTGAGCACCGACAAACTTCGCAGGATTCGTCAGACGATCGATCCACTTTGACTCTTCTCCGGTCGACCGCGACTGCACATAACGAATCGTTGGGAAGTCGTTAGTAATCAACCAGTACAAGTGCGGACCGAAGCAGATCAACGAAATCCCCACGGCAAGGAAGGGGCCCGGCGTTCTCCATGCGGCACGTCCCTGAGGGTGAATCATCGAGAACAGCACCATCGTCAGAGCAAGAAACGCCGTGTCGTACTTCGACAGCATTCCCAACCCGAGCGTCAATCCACACAACGCCCAATAACGCAGCCGACCTGACGAAAACGCCAGATAGAGAAATGCGATAGTTAACGCCCAGTTCACGCGAGACAGGGAGTTGTTATTAAACTCCGTCGTTGTGAACTGATAGTAATAACATCCTTCAAGGACCACGACCGCCATCAAGGCCACTCTGGCTCCCAGTGTCGGCGCCGTCACGACCCAGACACTCCAGAAGCAGGCCAGAATCATCAGTTGAGAGATGACATGAAACGGCCATTCAACGGAGCCAAAGAGGACGGCACATCCTTCGGCAATCCAGGCGGGAAGCGGAGGATGTTTTGAATAGCCAAGTTGCCATTCATGGCCCCAATAGATCATCTCGATCGTATCAAGGCAGGCGTTCGGCTGAGAGATCGTGGGGATGATCACCCAGACCAGAAAGTGCAGGAGGCAAAACCCGAGAAAGAGACGGTATGCAGTTGCGTCCGTCATCCACGATTTCGAGGATTCGTCGAGCTCTGCTGGAGCCAGGGAGGTCGAATTCATAGCACTCCCAGGTACGATCTTCCGATCTCAACAGGAATCGCGTCACCGCCGCGTCACCATAGCGGTCTCATGACAATTTTGTGTGGCAGAAATTTGAGTGCCAGGAAATCAGGCAGCTCGATTGATGGAGATGGAAATCGGAGACGCCGTCAATTCCAGCATCTTCACCGGTTCAATCTTCAACATGCCAGAGTTCTCAGGGGGATAGACTTCGAGACGGTGCTTCATCGCAACGTTCATTAATTCGAAAACTGCGCGAACGAACGTCCCTGAACGAATTTTTGATCCAGGTACTTCCGTCCATTGATCAACCGGAAGTTCGTAGAGAACGTCGTTAACGTCCCGGTTTTCGTTGCGTTTCAGGGAGCGTTTCAAACGAGACAGGATTTCGACGTCAAAAATCCATCGTGAGGAAAACTTTTCCTGAAAGATCGGGGCCAGATACGCATTGTTGCGGAAGAGTTTTGCCCCGCACGAGGCATCATAAACCGGAACACAACTCGCTTTGGCCGACAGGTTCGAGTAGATCCGGCCAAGTATGTATCGATTCTTATCGCGACGAACACGGCGTCCCAGAAATCGGGTCCGCGATCCCCAGACAACATCAATCTCTGCGTGCTTATCAAGAACACGAATGAAATCCGGAATCGCCGTCAGCGGAGTTGCGAGATCGGCATCCCAGAACCCGATCTGTTCGTACCCCAAATCAATGGCGTTCATGATTCCGCGTCGAACGGCTTCTGCTTTTCCGCAGTTCGTTTCCAGACTCCAGGCGCCCACCTGAGTCGGTCTTTTCTGAACAAGTTCCGACAACAGATCCGCCGTTGAATCGCGGCTTCCATCATCGACGAACAGCAGGGAGACTTCCGGTTCGCTCTGCAGAAACTCGGTAATCGCCTTGAAATCCAGACGATTCGATTCGTTATAGCATGGGACAACGATGCCCGTCTTCGAGACTGATTTCACGGGCATATTTCACCCCAACTTCCCTGTTTTGATTCGCGAAGAACCCTGCATCCATGCTGCTTCTGCGAGAAATCCAACGCAGGACTCTAAAAGTCAATCGACGTTAGGTCAAGAGTTTCTCCCGCTCGCCCCGTCATTCCACTGTTTTATGGAATCAGAATGTCTCCGGAACGGCAGTTTCAGCAGCACAGCACCTGCACTAAATCTCTGGTGGGTTCACCAAAGGAGGATGAACAAACAGTCAGTAGACTTGCCCCACAACCTCAGCTCATTCGCAAGCAACACAATATAGTCAGAATTGAAATCACCAGAACGATCGTCATTCTCCGCAAAAATAGAACCTTCCTCAGAACCCAAAAACTTTTCCTAAATTGACGATCGCGATCCGCCGATAATGACGACTGAGCGACTTCGCGCAATTGACCTATCAACCGCGAGGAGCCTGGACTTTCAGTTCGACCAGGATCGGCATCATGAAATTTTGGACAACCGGCATTCTCATGGCGCTCGGTGCCTTTCTCCCATCATCAGCATGGGGGCAAGGCCCGTGGGTGGCTCCTGGAGCCGTCCCGCCAGGGGGCTATTCGCCATATCAAATGCCTGGGTATCACGATCCCGGACTCTATGACGAGCTGCTCCCTGAGCGGCATTCGATGTACAACCATAGCGGCCAAGGTCATTTGACACTGCAGGAAGCCTTCGCAGAGTCCTATGTCCGCCTCGACTATCTTCACTGGAAGATCTCCGGGGGCGATGGAGTTGTCCTGGGGGCACCAAACTCATCTGGTGCCGACATCAGTGGTCAGGACCGAAACAACCGCTTGCCTGCTGTCGATCCATCAACAGGATTCCAGCCGCAAACGGCCGCTGTTGTTCCATCGTTGAACCACAACTATGACACCATCGACGGTCTTCGTGGAACAGTGGGATTCCCCACCAACGTCGGAACACTGGAAGCAGAAATCTTCTACTTCGAGCCGGTCGATAACGTCATCAACATCCGACCGTTTCAGGATACTCTGGCAACCGGACCAGAAAACGTTATCGGCGGGATGACACTGCTAACCAACGGCACCGTTTCCAGCACCATGATGATTCTGTTTAATCAGAGTTATACTGCTCGGCAGGAAACACAGTTCTGGGGCTCAGAGGCAAACTGGATTTTCGACCCGTTCACTCCGAACGTTGCTGTCGAGTTTTCTCCGATCCTCGGGTTCCGTTTTCTGCAATTGGATGACAGCCTGAACATCTCAGGTCAGCACATACAGAGCCCAACGGTGACACTGAATCACATGGTCGCCTCCATGGCTCGTAATAACATCTTCGGCCCTCAAGTCGGTCTCAAAGCAGCAACGACCATGGGACGATTGGAACTTGCAGCGGAAACAAAGTTTCTGTTTGGTATTAACCGCCTGAGCGAAGGGGTTTATACAAGCGAAATTTTCAACCCGACAACGTCATTAGATCCCAACCAGGCAACTGAAGCGGCTCGGGCGGTCAAAGACACCACAACCGAATTCGCACCACTCTTTGACCTTTCCCTCTCAGGGAAATTCCAGGTGAGTCCGAACCTGAAAATCTTCGCATCATACGAGTTGATTCTGGCAAGCGGGTTCTCCCGGGCATTTAACAACATCTACTACGATGCCCCATCGTCAGTGAATCAGGCACCAACAATCACACTCAAGTCAACGACATCCGAATTTGTTGCACACGGTTTTGCAGTGGGTGGCGAGTTCACCTTCCGCTAGGACGCCGGAGGCTCTCTGGAGAGACTCCAAGCCATTTGAGTTTGTCGCTTTGAATGAAGTTTCAAAGACCGGTATTCATCTCTTGATGATGCCGGTCTTTTTACGTTTGAAATCCACTGCTTCGCGCCAAGACGCAGTGGCAAAACACATCCAAACCTGCTCAACTATCAACCATCTCTGAAGCCAGAAAGCCCCACATATCACTCCTCTATGGCGATGCAGAATCTCGACTCAGGATTGAGTCAATGAATTGCATCGTTGCAGAGACCAAGCTGAGTTGAGCAAGTCTTTCAGATGCAACCATCGACTCCTGTTTCATCCTTATCGACGCTCCCTTCTCCGCTTGGGTTAGCGTCCAGCTTTGGCTTCGGTGATCGGCTCGGATTTGCAACGCCCGGCCATCTCGCTGCTCTCAACTCTGCCGGCGGGTCCATCAGGGGGATCTTCGCGCAACAATCGATTCGAGAGATGACACGTACGGGCAGAACTCCCGTTCAAGTCATGAATGATGCTCGCAAGGCGGTCGCGGAGTCCGGGTATCAAGCACCTTGGGGAGCCGATGCCGATCACCTGAAAACTCCGGATGATATCCGCTCAACAGTCGATGCCGGATTCGTGTTCTTCACACTCGATCCGTCGGAAGTCGTCGATCAACGAGCAGATCAGGACACTCATGAGACATTGGTAACCAAATTTGAATCCATTCGAGATCAAATTGACTGGGTGGATCACTATCAAGGAAAGACCGCCAAGCTCCCGACCGGCCTGGAAATTCAGTTCTCACCAGACGACGTTTTAAGAGCGGCAGTCAAATACGGGCGTGCAATCAATCGCACGATTGAACTTGCCAGAATCATTGAGTCCGAAGCTCAAAAGCGAAACCAGGCTTGGGAAATCGAGATCAGCGTTGACGAAACCGATCAGCCAACAAGCCTTGCTGAACACTATATTTTTGCAGACCAGTTGCGGCGTCATCAGGTTCAAATTGTCAGCCTGGCCCCACGATTCATTGGTTCGTTCGAAAAAGGAGTCGACTTTAAAGGCGATCTCACTGCGTTCACGAACTCACTGCAACACCATGCAGCAATCGCAGACGAATTAGGCCCATACAAACTGAGCCTTCATTCCGGGTCGGACAAACTCTCTATCTATCAGGCACTGGCCCGAGCAACGCATGGGCGATTTCACGTCAAAACTGCGGGAACAAGCTACCTCGAAGCATTGCGAGTGATTTCGCAGGTCTCTCCGTATGACTTTCGCAGAATCGTGGAATTCTCACGATCCCGCTATGACATCGACAAGGCGACCTACCACGTTTCTGCAACGCTGGCAAACGTCCCAGATCCTGAACTGATTCCAGACGCGCGTCGTCTGGAAGAGATCTATCTGGAATGCTGGAGTGCAGTCCCAACAGGCACCGGCTTCACTGCACCAGGGCGTCAGATCCTTCACTGCACATTTGGATCAGTACTGACGCACCAGGAATTCGGTCCGTTGCTCAAGCAGATTCTCAAGGAGAATATTCCGCTGTACACCGAGTTGCTGACGGAACACTTCCGCCGTCACCTCGCCGCACTGCAATAGCGAAACTCAAGGATCACATTGAACGCCGTTGCTCTGATCAATAACAACCGGTTCTTGCTCAGGCGATGATGTTTTTAACGACGTGACCATGCACGTCTGTCAGTCGGAAATCCCGCCCGGAATAGTGATATGTCAATCGCTCGTGATCGATCCCCATGAGGTGCAGGATCGTCGCATGGAGATCATGAATGTGAACTTTGTCATGGACGGCCCGCATACCGAAATCGTCCGTGGCCCCATGCACAGTTCCCCCTTTGATCCCGCCGCCAGCCATCCACATCGAGAACCCATAAGGGTTATGATCGCGCCCATCTCCTCCTTCTGAAGTTGGCGTTCTTCCGAACTCCCCTCCCCAGATCACCAGCGTTTCATCCAGCATTCCACGAGATTTCAGGTCACTCAGCAACTGAGCAATCGGGCGATCAATGTCCCGACAGAGATTTGCATTCTGGGCGGAGTGATTTGAATGCGTGTCCCAAGGTTGTCGGTCCCCATAGTACACCTGCACAAAACGGACTCCCCTTTCACTGAGGCGTCTTGCAAGGATGCAGGAACTGGCGAATTGCCCCTTTCCATAAGCCTCACGGATGTGCTCTGGTTCCTTGTCGACATCAAAGGCCTCCATCGCTTCAAACTGCATCCGATACGCAAGCTCCATCGCAGAAATTCGCGTTTCCAGATCCGATTCATGAGAGCGGACAGACTGATGCTGGCGATTGATCTGTGAAATCAGATCGAGTTGTCGCTTCTGCGTTTCTTCTGCGAGATCAGGGTTCTGCAGATGCGGGATCATGGAAGAAGGAGCGGTCTGCTTCAGATTGATATACGTTCCCTGAAACTTGCCTGGCAGAAACGCATTTCCCCACAACTTTGGCCCCACGATTGGATGACCGGGACAGAGTGCCAAAAAGCCAGGGAGGTCACGATTCTCTGAACCAAGACCATAGGTCAACCATGAACCGATACTTGGCCGGGTCGGGGTCAAGGTTCCCAGATTCATCATGCACAAAGCTGGAGCATGATTCGGGAAATCCGTATGGCACGACCGGATGATGGCCATCTCATCCGCATGTTTTGAGAGCTCCGGGAAGTGTTCGGAAAACAGAATCCCCGACTCTCCGGCAGGACTGAATTTCACTGACGATGGTAAGATTCCGCCGGTTTCCCGTTCTGTGCGAACGGCAACGGCATCCGGACGCTGGCCTGCATACTTCACCAGATCCGGCTTGGGATCAAACGTATCAATCTGAGATGGGCCACCTCCCATGAACAGAAAGATGACCCGTTTGGCCTTCGTGGGAAAGTGCGGAGCAGATGGACCAATGCCATCTGATTTTCCCGCCAGAACCTGCCCTGACTCTGCAATCAGACTGGCCAGCCCCAGCATCCCCACCCCGCTGCCGACGTTTTGCAGCATTTGACGGCGAGTCCAAGGAAGATTCACAGATGGATTAAATGAGTTCATTTCATTACTCCCGGATGAACTGCTGGATCTCTCATGTCTGCTCAAGAGACAGGTGAGACTGTTCTGGAAACTCGCTAATCGACATACAGGAGTTCATTACTGCATAGCATCGCATGGCAATAAAGAATCCAAGGAGTTGCCTTCAAACGTCCATTCCCAGCCAGTCCATCTTCATAGATTCCATGATATCCATTCGGCGACAGATCCCGCGCCTGATTATTGAGTGCAGAACGGGAATACAATCCCCAGTGTGCTGTCGGGGCATCTTCCAGAACAGCTTGAGTTGAAGCACGAAAATCCGGTTGCCCCTGCCCAATGCGAGCCGCGTTGTAGTGAGCGGAAATCTCTTTCGGAGTCAGCTCTCGGTTATAAACCGTAACTCCACCCATTTGCCCCTGAAAGTTTGCGAAGTTGTCGTTTCGACCTGCGAAGAACAGTTCAGACGTCGTGACATCATAATCCGATGGCGCGGTGCCACTGACGTCTGGTTCTGATTGCCCATCCAAATAGACACGAACTTCCTGACCACTGCGAACCAATGCAATGTGGTGCCACCGGTCTGGCTCCAGGACAGTCTTTCCAAGCAGACTCTTCTTGGCACGGTTTCCGTTGAAGAACAACAATTTCCCACCGGTTCCTGCCCGGGATGTTCCACCAATTCCAATATGGTCCCCTTCCGCCTGCGACGCCTTGTCACTTCCTCGTGAGAAGATGTAACCAGTAATTGGACGCTCCTGATAGGGAACCGTATTTCGGAACCAGATCTCAACCGAGTAGGTATCCCCTAATGGAACTCCCTGCACCTTCATCCGACTCCCGGTGAAGGTTGGAATCTCCTCGGACTGCGGCGACGATGGATTCGGATCTGAAGAAGCAGACAGATACTGAAGACCGATCGCCACTTCTTCTGGTGTCGCCTCTCGACTGAACAAGACCTTATGAAGTTCCTGAATCTGATCCGTCGCCGATCCGTTGGCAATTCGCTCGGACAGCAGAATCGCCTGTCGCCGTACGAACGGAGAATTCAGGACGAAAAGCTGCTGCAATGGAGTCGTTGTCAGTGCCCGTTTCTCCGCATGAATTGTCGGATCAGGAAAGTCGTTCACCTGAAGAAAGGCACTGGGGGTGTTTCGCGAAATCGTGGCATAGATCGAGCGGCGATTGAATGTCGGCTCATCAATACTGGCCGACGGCCCTCCCACGGTTAAATCCAGATTTCCGCCGGCGACCAGCAAGGCATCATGCAGGGCTTCCGCGTCGAGTCGGCGACGATTGAATCGCCACAACAGACGATTATCAGCATCCTTTTCTTCCGCAAGTGGATTGGGTTCCACGGATGACGATTGCTGATAGGTTGCAGACAGCATGATCTCGCGATGCAGTGCTTTCAACGACCAACCGGAGTTCATAAAGAACACCGCCAGATCGTCCAGAAGCTCAGGGTGGCTCGGAGCCGATCCGGTTTCACCAAAATTGCTTGGGGTATCAACCAGTCCTTCGCCAAAGTGATGCATCCACACGCGATTCACAAAAACTCTGGCGGTCAGCGGATTTTCCGGCGAGACAATCGCCTTGGCAAGTTCCAATCGTCCGCTTCCCTGCTTAAAGGGAACCGGTTCTCCATTCGAAAGCACTTCAAGAAATCGGCGCGGAACGATCTCACCGGGACTGGTGATATTCCCCCGAATAAATACCGGAAGGTCACGGGGAGAGTTGGGGATATAAGAAATCCTTTGACGCGTCTCTGTGTCCTTCTCGACAACAACAATCTCCTCCGTCACCGCGTCGACCGAAGGAACAACATAGTTCGGAGTCTTTTCAAGCTCAGCGACTCGCGCACGCTTCTCGGTGATTTGCGATTGCAGTGACTTGACCTTGCCATCTCGCTCAGCAGTCTGTTCCGGAGTGGTCACCGACATCTTCTTGAGCTTTGCAATCTCCGAGTTGTGTGCTGTCACCTCAGCGAGCAGCTTCTGAACTTCGTCTCTCGCTGGTTGGGACTTCTGCACATCTTCGTCTGAAATCAAAGGCCGAGGTGTTTGGCGGATTGATGCAAAGACGCCGGCCAATGCATAGTAGTCCTTCGCTGAAATGGGGTCATACTTGTGATCGTGGCAACGAGCACAGGCGACAGTGAGACCGAGGAGCCCACGACTGACAACGTCAACTCGATCTTCCCATTCATCGGCATACTGACCTTCAATCGCAATCTTCGCGAGTAACACTTCCTTGTGATATTGCGGAGAGAGCCCCAGCAACCCCAAAGCAGCCAGATCTTCTCGGGTGCTATCAGGCAGGAAATCAACCGCGAGTTGCCGCAATACAAACTCGTCATAGGGCATATCCGCATTCACGGCAGAGACAACCCAATCCCGATAGCGATAGGCATGATGATATGGCCCATTATGCGGGCCCATGTTCACATTATCTTCAGCATACCGGACCACATCGAGCCAATGCCTCGCCCAGCGCTCGCCATATCGCGGAGACGCCAGCAGGCGATCAATTAACTTCTCATAGGCATCCGGCGACGAATCCTGTACGAATGCCTCGACCTCTTCAAATGTGGGAGGCAAGCCCGTCAGATCCATGCTTGCCCGACGGATCAATGTTCGACGGTCAGCCTGTGGGGCCGGATGAAGTCCTACTTTTTCCTGTTCCGCAAGAATGAAATAATCGAGCTTCTTGCGTGGCCAGTTCTTATCAACGACCGTCGGTTCCGGATGAGACTTCGGAATCTGAAATGACCAGAACTTCTTCCCGGCCTCAATGTCGATTCCCCGTTTGACAACCGACTTGGGGACATCATTGCGAGGATCTGGGGCGCCCATCGCAATCCACTTCTCGAAATCCGCGATCACCTGATCCGGGAGTTTGCCTTTCGGCGGCATATCGTAACTGTCGCCTGTGTATTTCAACGAAGCGAGAAGCAAACTCTCTGATGGCTTACCAGGGACGATTGACGGACCGGACGCTCCTCCAGTTAACAAGCCGTCCTGACTATCGACACGGAATTCGGCCTGTAATGGCTTCGATTTTTCGGAATGGCATTCATAACAGTGCTCGACAAGCACCGGCCGGATTTTTTGCTCAAAGAATCGGATTCCTTCAGCATTCGGCTGTTCTGCATAAAGCAAAGTGGCAGCAGCATGTGAAGAGAAGAAACAAACTGAGAAGCAGAGCAGGCGCTGCAATGTGTTCATAGAAGCGATTCCCGTCGAATCCCATACTTCTGAGAAAATCAGGAGCAGAGCCCTCGAACATCAGGACACAAACCGGCTGTCCCAACAGTGTCACAAATGCACCATACCAAGACCACAGCGAAACTTCGATCCCCAGCGTGAACAGTCAGAAATCTTTGCCCGAAGTCAGGTTCGAGAGTGACACTGATGCACTGATTATTCCTTATCGCCCGCAAGCGATAACTATCCGAGTCACTTCTTGCTGGTCAGATCGAAATTCAAATCGTTTCGGGACTTGGGTTCAATATCGATTTTTAACTGCGACCTGACATTATACTGCGGAGGAATATAAGACTCGACCGCCGGGACTTCTCCACCAGAAGGACCAGGCATCGTCTTTCCGGGAACCTCACGCGAGGCAGTAATCTCGACCAGTTTCGCTCCCGGTTCGACAGCAACGTCGAACGCCCCGCCCTTCACCGGACCACCATAGCTCCGAATGGCTCCGGCCTGATCTTTGAAGGTGATATATCCATCCTCCACAGGCGCAGAGTCAAACGTCACCTTTCCGCTGACGGAATACAGTTTTGGTCCCGCCGGTGCCCCGCCACACCCGGCAAGTGACACCACGAAAATTGGGCAGAGAAATAGCGAAACAAGCGATCTAAAAATCAACATCATCAAGCCCTGCTCTTTCCCAATTCTCATTTCGCAAAACGACGGAAGATCCGCCGAGCGCTGCCACGACTTTACCACTCACCGATCACCTGGCCATCGGCCCGATCGCCGAGATTCTGGAAGGTCTGTCGATGGATATTGTTGCTGGCGAAACGTACAGAGCCATCCGCCAGCAACACATGTGCTCCACCAGTGTGATAGCTGCGAGCAAAGTTGTACTGCATTCCCCGTGTCGCATTGGGAGTACACGGAGCCAATGCAACGGTGGTCGACTTACAGGAGTGAACAACATCACTCAGTGTGGTGTTGGGTGGTTCCGCCGCAGTGAACCCCGTCGCTCCCCAAGTGGCTCCGCCCCAATACTGACCGAAATCCCCATGCGCTCCAACGTTATCCATCGGCCGAGCAATACTCTCCGAGGCCAGCAGCGTATTCGATGTTCCATCAATCAGGTCTCGCATCCGAATACTGGAGGCATAGAAGAACATTCCCTTGCCGCTGGTCGTTGTCTCCAAACCAGTCGCCAGAGATCCTCCAACTGATGATCCTGCCAGACAAACGCCATACGTCCCCTGAAACCCGTCACTCAGATTGGCCCCTGCCCCTCCGTAGTCAGGGTTAGAAGGACAAACAAAAGATGCAATTTTTGTTGCTGCCAATGTTCGAAACTGCGTCCCGTTCACAAACACATCATTTGTAGACTCATATTTGTTATAGAGCGTCGCTTGCTCGATAAACGGAAGAACGCGGTGGAACCAGGTATCCCGAGCTTTCGTCGTCCCAGGCGGAAGACCGGCACCGCCGGGGGGATTATCAAAAGAACGGTACGCATAGGGAAATGTCCCATGCGTGTCATGATAATTGTGCATCGCCAGTCCAAGTTGCTTGAGATTGTTCTTGCACTGCGAGCGTCTGGCCGCTTCCCGCGCCTGCTGAACCGCAGGCAACAAAAGCGCGATCAGGATTGCAATAATCGCAATCACAACCAGCAACTCAATCAACGTGAATCCCGCTTTTCTGCCGCAAAATCGAAGTCGATTCATGTTTATCAGCCCCGGCAAAGAACGTGACCTCGGAACAATCAAACGCATCTCAAAAGACGAGTCATCCCACGACAAACCTGTCACGGACATCCAAGCGTCTTGCCCTGATTGCCGATCGAAAATCTGATGGCAATCTGTCCCGCACCGGATTTATTTCGACCTGATGAGGCAACAATCGTTCCGCAATGCGATACGTCATATTCTACAAAACGAGATCTTCCAGCGTCAACAAAAATCGACGCACCTTGATATCTATTTTCTTTAATTCGAAGCACGCTCAGAAAGGCAGCTGGATCGCCAGTCTGCGGAGCGGCATTTTCCGAATTGAAACAGGGGCAGTGCGGTTGCTGGTTGCTCAGCAGACCGATCGCCTAGACCGTATCGGTCTATCACGTGGCCGCGCAGCAGCCTTCTCAATAGAAGAAAAGCTGACTGCCGCGTGCCAGGGGCGCTACATGATTTCTGGAAATGCTCTAATGAATGCCATGCATTCTTTTGCTCAGAAACGGTGACAGAATCAGCAGGATCGCCGTACAAACGAAAGCTGATGTCGACAGCGTAGAGAACAGAGCACTGTACGCGGAGAGGGTCTCTACGGGAGACGGCAATGACGTCGTGCTTTTGAGCGGTCCCATCCAAGAAGCAATCCTCGCAGCAAGAAAATTCGCAGCAGAGATCGCCAGCATTGAAGTCCCCATCATCATTCCCACGATTCGAGGAAGTGACAGCAACGTAATTGTCGTATAGCACACAGAGACAATGATGAGATCCGCTACTCCAAACAGCACATAAGCGGCCAGCAGCCACACCAAATCAATCTTTCCATCAACAGCAAAGCTGCGTGTTGCCAGAGCGAGAATCCCGAACCCGCATCCCATCAGCACCATCGTCAGTGCATACTTTGTGGGAGTTCGAGGATTCCGTCCTTTCTCAGAGAGCTTGGGCCACAACCAGGCAAAGAAGGGAGCAAGGAGCACGATGGTCGCCGGAACAATGCTCTGAAGTTGCGACGCCTTGATTTCACCGCCGCCAATCTGCCGGTCAACATTGCGATCAGCAAAGAGATTCAGCGCTCCGCCAGCCTGCTCGAATAGCGTTGCAAAGAAGGTTAACGCCAACTGGAGAACCAGTAACGTGAGCATTCGATCCCGTTCAATTCTGTTACACCGGAAGAGTGAAACAAAGAGAACAATGCCGACGACGAGTGCCGAAAAGCCGCCCAGCAAGTAACCGACATAGTGCGTATTCTGCAGCAACAACCAAAACAGCCCCACTGCCCCTGCGGCTCCGACAACAATCAAATGCATGGGACTCAAAGGGCCAAGAACAGCCTGATGCAACCGCTCTTGCGATGGAGGTTCTGCAACTCCTTTGAACGTCTTCTGGCCAGAAAGAAAGATCGCCAGCCCAATCAGCATCCCGACGCCGGCGGTCCCGAATCCATAACTCCAACCATACCGCTCCCCGAGGTAACCGCAGACTCCTGCCGAGAGTGCCGCTCCCAGCATGATCCCCATCTGAAAGATCGTGTATCCAGAAGCTCTGCGCGGGTCATCGTCTTTGTAAAGCTGGCTAACAATCGTGGCGATGTTTGGTTTCAGAAAGCCGATCCCAACGATCAGTAGAGACAACGAAAAATAGAAGACCTGTAATGCAGACTCATCGCGAACGATAGAAGTAATCCCATCCTCACCGATGATTTCCCGACTCGGTACGCCTTCGAAGGCCATGCCGAGATGCCCGAGACACATTAGAATGGCGCCAAACGTCACCGCCAGACGCTGGCCAAGATAGCGGTCTGCGAGAAGGCCCCCGATCACGGGCGTCGCATACCCGAGTGCAACATACGCTCCATAGATTCCCAGTGAAATCTGATCCGTCAGCAACAAATGCTTTGTCAGATAGAAAACAAGCAGCGCCCGCATTCCGTAAAAGCTGAAACGCTCCCACATCTCTGTCAGAAAGAGAACATATAACCCGGGCGGATGCCGAAAGAGCCCTCCGGAATGGCTCACGCTCGCGTTTTCACCGGAACTCATTGGCGTCTGTCGGGTCATGCGATTCTGCTTTCCTGTTCCTAACAGTGACTTCCTGCCGTGTTCCCGGACACGAGTCCTAACTCAACTCCGCGAGATCCCGTGGGTCGAAGCAAACTGGTGATTCGCACAAGACAAATCCCGATGATTGCTGGGGTTCGTCAATGAGAGTACAATTCAATCTCATTCAGCAACGCACGTTCATTTTGAACTTCCCTTCGCGTCGTCACTTTAATTCATTTCAAAATCGATATTGCATCACGTCCGTCCCAGAGGAAACTCAATAGAACACCCAGCTTTTGACAATCAGACCAGCATGTTCTTCCCCACAAGACCATGACTGAAACATGCGATCTGAGGCAGCAATAAAAGCGCTGTCCCGAGACCGCTACCAAGCAGTCGAGATGGTTCAGAGTCGCTTGTGACACATGACTTTTATGCATGCACAAGGATGATGAATCGCCGTCAGGAAGAACAATTCAATAAGACTTCTATTGAGAACACTCTCGCACCGCTACAAGATGGACGGAATTGGTCGAACGAGTCTTGAATCTGTCGGGCGGACACTTGGGAGAGCAGAACGCTCTCAGGAGACGATTCACAGTCGATGGATACTTCATCTTTAGGTAAAGCATTTCACGTTCTCGAAGTCCTTGCTGCTGCCGATGGGCAAATGCCGCTCATCGCGATTGTGAACGAACTTGGCTATCACAAGCCAACCGTCCATCGCCTGCTGCAGGAACTCGTCTCATTGGGTTATGTCAGTCGCGTGGAGAAAGGGAAGTACCAGATCACTCCCAAGCTTCGCCGGTTGACACTCGGCAGACTTGATGACCGACTGGCGGAAGTCGCAGATCGGTTCCTGCGTGAACTGCACGAAAAAACAGGCGAAACCGTCAATCTGGGAGTGTTGCGTGGTGCCAATGTCCGTTACCTCCAGGTGCTGGAAAGCCGCCATCCGTTTCGTCGTGTCGTTGAACCCAACAGCACAGACCCGTTCTATTCAACTGCATTAGGCCGAGTGCTGACATCACGTCTTGATGATGCCGAATGGGACGCTCTGATCTCTCGAACAAAACTCACCGCCCGCACTCCGTTCACGACTGTCATTCCGGAAGAACTCACGGCAATCCATCAATCCGTTCGCGAAAACGGATATGCCATCGAGCAGGACCAGAACGACATTGGTGTGACCTGTATTGGTGCCCCTGTTTTCGAAAACAACGAAGTGGTTGCGGCAGTGAGTGTCAGTATGCCCACGGCTCGTGTGAACCTGAGCTCTCAACAGTCGTTAATCGACTCCGTGGTTGAAACCGCCAGACAAATCAGCTCTCAACTGAGTGAACAAAAGTAATCGTCCAGAATCACACTCCATGTGGCATTGGGCAAAGTTAAGAGCGATCAATCCCACATGGAGCTTGGAGACACAGGACGACATCATCGTGCTGCATCAAAGTGTTGTAGCCCGATAACTCTTCAGATCAGACTGAAACAACTCCGGCAACCAGCTCGCGCCAATTCCCGGGACTCTGGGAATTTCAATCCGTCCTTTGTTGATCGTGACCGTCGAGTCAATCAAGTTCGGGTAAAGCATTCGAATATGTGCCCGAACACTTTCTTGCCAGGCGACGTTGTTTGACGCGGCCGCAACTTGAACTCCTGACAGCAGCGTCAGGGGACCTGTGCAATCATGCATGACGACAGGCACATTATAGAACTGTGCCAATCGGGTCAGATTGCGAGTCTGTGAGATCCCGCCAACCCAGGTGGGATCGATCATGACAAAATCGGCCGCCCGCTTTTCAAGCACGAGTCGGAAGTCATCCGGGCCACTGAACATCTCACTCACTGCCAGCGGAATCCCTGCATGTCGACGGAAATCGGCCAGAGTATCGATGGCATCCACCCGCATTAAGTCTTCTGCCCAAAGGATGTCAAATTCTTGCAGAGCTTTGGCAATGCGAATCGCTGACGGCAGTTGAAAGAAACCATGACCATCGATAATCAATTCGATCTGGTTCCCCAGTTCTTCGCGAATCTTACGAAACGGTTCGAGGCCTTTCTCCACATCGGCATGGCTAACGTGCAATGGCCCATTCACCTTGTGTGCAGCAAAGTCGAGAGACCACGTTTTCAGGGCTTCGTAGCCTTCACTCATCAGGTCTTTCGCGAGCGCAACCGGTTCATGCACCACTGACCAGTAATCATTCAGCGGTCCCTGATTCCCAATAGGACCATGTCCCGGCCAGATGTGCCCTGTTGTTTTCCCACCGTACGATGGCCCGCCACAACTGTTGTAGGTTCGGATTGTTTCCTGAACGCACCCACCTAACAACTGCCAGACAGGTTGGCCAACGGCCTTCCCGAAGATGTCCCACAGGGCGAGATCGATGGCAGAGATCGCTCGCAATTCTGCACCACGTGACCCGAAGTTTGTCGTTCGCTCATAAAGGAAACGCCAGTGCGCTTCGATGTCGAGCGGATTCTTCCCGAGCAGATAATGGTGCATCCAGTCATGAATCAGACTGGCAACGGACTCAGGTGCGTAATAGGTTTCCCCGCAGCCGACAATGCCCTCATCCGTATGAATTCGCAGGAGCAAAAGCCCCGGCATGATCTTGTCCGGAATCGAGGTCTCAATCTTGACAATCTTCATTTGTCATCCATCTGGCACGAATGATCGATGCAGTTTCCGGCACGCAAACTTTGTTAATCACTTCTCCCGGATGCCTGTCGCTCGAACATCCGAAAGAATCACTTCGCTCTTAGAACGCATGGCCGCTGCGCGGGCACTCAGTAGAGCAAACTGCTCTAGAAATCACGTTCAAACGGGAACAACGGCTTCCGTCGATATTGATAGTTGAAGCTGTTCATATCTGCTGATGTGGACCCGGCTGTATTCACTCGAATCAGATGGGGACAGACCTCACGATAAGCAGCCACCGGAGCCTGAACTCCTTTTGCAACCAGCACCTGATAGGCTTTCGGGTCGACGCCACACGAGGTCAGTTGTTTGAGACTGAACGGAGGTGTTCGCAAACTGGTCAACATGATCGTCAGACCATTGCTGGTACGAACAACGACAGTTGGCCCCATCTTGAACTCAACGCTTCCTCCGTGACGCACCTGATCTTCAGAGAATGTGCCTTCATGCCGGCTGATAATCTCAACGTCAGCAACGAATGGAGAACCATGCAAGGAATCGGTCTTCCCCCCCATAGCAACCGCTGGGGCGACCTGACCAATCTCGTACTTGCTGAGAGCTTGCACCGCTTCTGGATCATACAAACAGACGAAGCCGGTCAGCGATCCATGCTGATTCAATGCGTGCAGCAGCAATGTTCCATCCGCCGAAGAACCTCCTCCGACATTGTCCCCCATGTCCAGCAGACAAACCGGCCCAGGCAACTGTGCCGCCTGAGAAATCGCATCGTCAATTGAAATCAGATGTGCTTCAAAGTCATGCCGGTGAGCCATGACATATTCGGTGAGTTCATTCGCGAGTGACGCCGCTAACTCAGGGTTCCGATCAGTCACCACGACGAAACTGGTCCCCATCTCTTCCACATCGGAATAAGGAAAACCCAGTACGACGCTATTGGACAACACACCAGGAATGTTCAGCATGTCATTCGCACGCTGATACAACGACGCACACGGCTCGGATGAAGTGTGCTGCCGCTCAATGTTGATGGCCAAGGGAGCGAAGCTGGCCCGTTGTGTTGGGCTAACTTCTCCTCGCAATGTCCTCGCCATGAGCTTCGCGGCTTCCAGTCCACGATCGCGCTGATCCACATGAGGATTCGTTCGATACAGAATGGTTGCGTTACAGAGATCGACCATTCTCTGTGATAAATTCGCGTGAGCATCCAAGGTGCAGATGACTGGCACATCCGGCCCAACGATCGAACGGAAGACATCCAGCCAGCGACCATCAAAATCGCGATCCAGTTGACTGACTCCGGCTCCGTGAGGCGCCACCAGCCAACCGTCCAACTCCCCTGCTTTCCTGACTTCTGAAGACATCAGGTCAATCAGCGATTGAGCCGTCTGATACTCGATAATTCCACTGGGAATGGCTCGCGCGAACAGAACCGGGACCGCTTCGATTCCAGCTTCTTCCAGGCCTCCAAAGAATCCGCCGACTTCATGCTTTGAATTCGCATAGCTCGTACGAATCGCCTCACCGGTCAGCAGGACATCGTTGTGAAAATCCTGAAGCGTCGTCACTCCCTGAATGAAGGTGTTGGACTCGTGTTGAATAGAAAGGATGCCAACTCGCATAGGAAATCTTCAACAGGGAGAGTGAGAACGAACAACGCAGTTCCGGAATCAGCAGCTGAGCCTCGTCAACTGTCATGCCAACATCAGGCGTTTCGACAGACCTGACGTTGTGTCCCGAGCCCTTGGACTCCGAGCTCAACAACGTCCCCCGCCTTAAGATAACGAGGAGGTTTCATTCCCATACCGACTCCCGGAGGCGTGCCTGTGGAAATCAGATCACCAGCTTCCATCGTCATGAACTGAGACAGGTAATGCAGAACAAATGCTGGCTTGAATATCATCGTTTTTGTGCTGCCGTTCTGACGCGGTTCCCCGTTCACCGTCAGCCACATCTCCAGATTGCTGACGTCGCCAATCTCGTCCTTCGTCACCAGCACTGGTCCCAGCGGATTGAAGGTGTCACAGCTCTTCCCTTTGGTCCACTGACCACCACGCTCTAACTGAAAATGACGTTCTGAAACGTCATGAGAGATACAGTAACCAGCGATGTGCTCTTCGGCAGCTTCCACGGAATCCAGATAACGGGCGTCCTTACCGATGATGAACCCGAGTTCCACTTCCCAGTCGGTCTTCTCACTTCCCCTTGGAATCAAAAGGTCGTCGTAAGGGCCAACAACGGTGTTCGCAGCTTTTGAGAAGATGACAGGTTCGGTCGGAATCGCCATTCCGGATTCCAGTGCATGGTCGGCGTAATTCAAACCAATGCAGATCACCTTACCAGGACGAGCAACTGGAGCGCCCCAGCGTGCATCCTGCGGAACGTCGGGCAGCGACTCGGCGTTCTTCACAAGCGCTGCAAGTTGATCCAATCCGCCGCTGTTGAAGAAATTCCGGTCGTACGCAGGGAACACGGAACTGACGTCCTTGCGGCGTCCATCTGCCAGCAACACCCCTGTCTTTTCCTGCCCCAACTGGCCAAAGCGAATCAACTGCATATGACATCATCCTGCGTGAGATAAAGGCTCGATGGCAGATCACCGACAACTCACTGACAACAGCGGCGGTCGCGGTGACATTCGTGTTCAGTCAGGGTACTCGATTTCAGTACAACTCGTCATTCCATCCACATTACACAAATCGTTCCAAATTGCGAAACAAACAATATCCCAAAATGGACTTTAATTTCCGGGGAGCGATGCATCAACAGCAGTTGGCAACCGCAGGTCCACAGTTAATAAACAAATAATAAACAACGGTAACGAACAAAGGCTGCCTCCTCATGTGAGAAGACAGCCTTGCGAATAATGCAGTGCTCCAGCAGAGCAATGTTGTTAACCAACTGGTGAACCGGCGTTGTGAACGATCGTTCCGATACGTTCCCCTTGAATGGCACGCAGAATGTTTCCACCTGTCCCGAAATCGAATACCAGAATCGGGATATTGTGTTCCATACAGTGATGAATTGCAGTCGCGTCCATCACCTGAAGGTTCTGCTTCAAAGTGTCCTGGAACGTAATAGTCGAGTAGCGAACCGCGTGAGGATTCTTCTTCGGATCTTCCGAATACACACCGTCCACTTTGGTGGCTTTCATCAGCACGTCGGCGCCAATTTCTCGGGCTCGCAACGCTGCTGCTGTATCTGTCGTCACAAACGGGCTCCCTGTTCCGGCAGCCAGAATCACAACGCGACCCTTTTCAAGGTGACGAATACATCGACGACGAATGAACGGTTCGGCAACCCCTTCCATACGAATTGCGGACTGAACGCGGGTGGAAACATTCTCGTTTTCCAGTGCGTCCTGCAGCGCCAAGGCGTTGATCACCGTCGCCAGCATCCCCATGTAGTGCGCTGTCGACGCGTGAATCGCAGCACTCACCTGAGAGAACTGTTTGCCACGAAGAATGTTTCCTCCGCCAACGACGATCGCCAGTTGAACTCCGGTTGCAGCAACAGACTTGATCTGCTTCGAGATGGCGGTCACTTCCGCCATGCTGATTCCTCCTTCACGATCACGACAAAAGCTCTCGCCGCTCAGTTTCAGGACAACTCTCTTAAACGCTGTGGAGCCGGATTCAGTCATGAGAAATCTTCGCTTATTCCGTTTCTGACAATTCGTCTGATTCTGTGATGAACGCCATGCACGGCGATCTCATCACACTTTATATCGCATCCGCAAACAGGAAGAGAAATTTTCCCTGAGATTCTCAGGGAGACTTCACATCCCAAGTTCTTTGAGTGCAATCGGTTTGTGATTCACGACAAGAGCAGCTTACTGTTTTTGGCCTGGTCCCCAAAAACTGAACAGACGACGTTTCGATTTCTCGCCTGTCTCAGAATCTGGCTGAAGTGGCTGGCTGGACGAATCGAGATGAGCAGCAAGCTGGATGATCGCCTTGGCAATCTTCGACCTGGAGAACTCCGTCACCAACGGAACCCCATTGTTCCGTGATTCAGCAACAACCGCGTATTCATTTGGAATCTGCCAATAAACTTCCCGACCAATGGTCTCCAGAGCTTTGCTCAGGCTGATCTGGGAATCACCAAGTCCCACACGATTCACAATCACCTTGTTCTTCTGAGCAAGCCCCTGATCATCAAGGAATTGATTGATCCGAACGACATTTCGCAGACAAGGCAGGTCGAGCTGGGTCACAACAAAGATATGGTCAGAGACATCCATCGCCGCTTTATCCAGTGGCGAGAATGACTTGCTCACATCAATGATCAGGTGGGTGAACGTTGCCTTCAACAACGCGATGACACGTTGAAGCTCATCCGGATTCATTGGCGGGGTTGCTTCAAGATGGACAGGGCGAGGCAGCAGAAAAGCCCCGCTGGCATGTTGAGTCAACGACCGCTTCAGCATGGAGAAGTCGAGGCGGTTAATGTTCTCGGCCACATCCTGAATCGTGTAATCCGGAATAATGTCCAGCCAGACATCCGCATCGCCCAAAGCCAGATCCAGATCGATGATGGCGACACTATTGGCTTTATTCAGAGCGAGAGCGCAACCAAGGTTCACTGCCAGTGATGTACAGCCAACACCTCCGCCAGATCCGACAATCGAAATCACGGTACTGGTTCGAGGGCGGCCTTCCTTCCCACTGATCGACGACTGCAATCGGCTCAACGCGGAAAGAAAGTCATCCAGATTCAACGGCGAACTCAAGAACTCTTTGGCCCCGTTTCGCATCGCCTGCAAAATCAGGGCGCCTTCCTGTGATCGACTGACCACCAGCACCTGACACTGTGGTGTTTCGCGAGTCATCTCCGCGACCAATGCCAGCGCGCGAGGCGGGTCAGAGTCGAGTGAAACAAGCGCAATCTGAGGGTGAGTCTGCTTTACGATATCCGCAAAGAAGTCGTAGCGAGCACATTCCGCTTCCAACCAGACAGAATCAATCCCGAGCAGCAGGTTCTTGATCGAATTCCGGCTGGCATCATTCGGATCAACAATGGCAAGGCGGTTTACGTTACTCATCTCACCAACGTCCTTTATTCAACACAGGCGACTTCCAGATCAATGCCCCATTCTGAAAGTGCCCAAACTTCAATGATGGCCTGAGCCATCCGTGACTCAATAGTACCGCAAAAACACCTTCACAGGCGAAACTTTCCCTAATCCTGACCGTAATCGGTCTCGCATTTGGCGACACAACGGCCTTCCCCACCGACGACAGAGACCGGACCAAGTACCTGAAGAAGCCCCAGAATTCCTCACCAGCCTCCCCTGGGATAGTTTCCGTTCTCCCTGAATCAATCACTGAGCTGTCGATCCCTGCCCTGATGAGGGAGTAATCATGCCTGGCAACGTTCGCTGACCGGACGCTGGCGACTTCTTCATCGAATCGATTGGCTTTTTGGCGGAAGGCGGTTCAACTGTCGTAAACTTGGGTTCCGGGAAAGTTGGCGTCTTCGTGAATGCTTTTTGTTGCCGTTCCGAATCCTGTGCAGCTTCCATCTGGAATGGATTCACAATGCCAGTCTGCGGCTTTGGTTGAACGCTCTGCTCGCCACTGACCTGTTGAATCTCACTCTTTGCCGATGATTTGGCTGAAGGCTTCGTCGCCTGAACAACTGGATTGGAACGTGAATCGCCACGGGATGCACTGATGGGGGTAATCTCCATCGGAGGATTCTGGTAGTAATTCTGCCCACAATCTCCGTTTGGACATTCTGGACCAAAGTTCGGAACTTCCAGATTCCCATCAATATACAGTTCGCGATCGTTCGGGTTCGTTGATGACGATCCGGGATAACGAGTCGGCACCTGATGAGCAGCCATCGGCGCAACCATCTGCGGAGTCAACAGAATCACCAGTTCCGTTTCGCCAACTTCCTGACGCTTGCGGCTAAACGCCATTCCGATCCATGGAAGCTCGCCAAGGAACGGAACTTTCTGGACCACCGTACCGGTTCGAGTCGAGATCAGACCCCCGATCATCAGCGTCTCACCAAATCGCATTTCCACTTGAGTGTTGACACTTCTGGTCAACACGCTTGGAATCACCTGTCCATTTGCAACCACCGAATTTGTGTAGTCTCGTTCACTCACTTCCGGGAAGACATCCAGTCGCAGACGGCCTTCTCCCAGAATGATTGGCAAAGCTTCCAGTTTGACCCCGTAATCTTCCCAGTCAATCTGTGTCGATCCCAAACCAGCCGCAGAAGGAACAGGAAAGCGTCCCCCGGAATGAATGGTTGCAGGGCGACCGCTCACGGTAGTGACAACGGGTTCTGCCAAAACTTTCGCGAGGTTTTCGGTTACGAGTGCTTCAAGGAATCCCTGAAAGAAGGTGTTGTTCCCTGTCACGGCAAACTGCATCGTCGAACCGCTGACATCAATCGCCTTTGCAGCTGCACTCCCCAATGTGGTGGCATTCGGCAGCACGGTCGTCTGGGCTCCTGCGAACGGCGAGATTCCCCCAACCCCGTTGTGAACGTAGTAGTTCTTTCCTGCCAGCAGGAAGTTAAAGCCCAACTCGCGAATCTTGCTTCTCTGGACCTCAATCACTTTAATGACGAATTGAACCTGATTCGGTCCAGCGACTGTCAATTGAGGCTGCACGACTTCGAAAAACTGTTCAGCGACAGCAACCACTTCTGGAAGCTGAGACGGCATCGTCAGCCATCCACGCAGAACAACGCCCCCACGTACGCCGACAACTTCAATCGCGGAACCGGGGAAGAGTCGTTGCAGATACGCCTGTAACTCCCGAACATCCGGCTCGACGAAAACTTCGAGAATATGAAAGTTGTCAAACTCATCGACAAGTTTCACAGTCGTCACCCCTACCTGCTGCGCCTGCAGGCGAACACGGTGTGGTGACAATGGCTGAATATCCACGCAATCTGGATCAAAGCCATCTACGACTTTGATGCGATTGGCAAGCTCAAGCACGCGTGTATCCAGAGTGCGCAGCTTCAACTTGCTGGATGGAGTTGTGATTTGTAGAACAGTTTCGCCAGGCTGAACAGGAACCGCTGTGGGATTTCCAGTTTGCCGCCCCTGTGATCCCATTGGAGCAGCAGGTTCGAGTACAGAGGGAACCTGCGGGGCCGGAACAGGCGGTGTAAACAACCCTGTCGGCGGAGAAACCGAGTCAGACATTGGAGGAGGAGCCAATGTCGGCGCAAGCTCACCAGAGCTCACAGGTGGCGTCCGCTGTTCCAGAATCGGTTCAGCCTGCAGACCGGGAGAAGGCAAGGGTGGCTGAGCAACCGCCAGACTACTCCAGGGGAGCGCAACCGACAGTATTAAGCTGCCGAATGTTTGAGATAAACAATAACGATTCAAGCTGCGCATCCTTGCACCTTTGTGCCGTACCGAACTCGTGGGGACACCCCTGAAAAAGAGATGCCCCCACACTGCCCGGCAATAAATCAAGCACACTACGATCAGGCGTATCCGCCTTCGAACCCACTTGAGTTTGAACGATTCATTGCGAATCTGTCGCAACCATCCAACTCATTCTCGATTCGACAATCTTCTGTAATCCGACATCCTTAATTCAGATCACAAATCCGACTGAAACATGCTGCCCGCTGCGCGGCCACATGAGAGGCCGAAACGGTCTAGTTCTCTGTAATTTCCACTTGATGAACAACAGGAACGTTCTTCTTGAAAATTGTCAGACTCCACATCGGTTTCTCTGCTGCAACTGGCATCACGTCCACCTTCTGAGCTTCAGTTTCATCAAGGAACTGGGCCACCGTTGTCGGTGGTGCTGGTTCATGATTCTCTGATTCCACTGGGGTTTCGTTTGTTGCGACAGATTCGCCGATGTCTCCTACGGTTCCCTGCAACTCTTCCATCAACTTTTCATCGATGGTGTTTGAATTCGCCATGGAGTCATCACCACGACGACGCCAAGACAAACTCAAACTTCCCTTGTCCAAAGCCAGAATCACATAATTTGCCTGCTCTGGAGTCACAAGCAATGCGACGTTTTTGGCTCTTGTTCCGTTCGTTTTCTCCTTTTCGCCGTGTCCATTCGCAGTGACGTCATCGCAAGAGAACACTTCCACATACTCAAGCAATGTCTTGGTTTTGGAGATCTTTGTCCCTCGATCACCACGTCCCTGAAATGTCACCAGCACGTCCACACGATCTTTCGGCTGCAACAACCCGCTGATCGTATGTGTGTCATTCACCGGAATCGAAATCACCCGCATTCCGACTGGAATGTTGATTGATTTTCCATACTCACCTGGCTCAGTCAGCTTCGTTTTTCGAATGACGTCACCAGCAATGAGCGGAACCTTCGCTGCCCGGTTTTTGTACTGTTCTTCTGTCCGGACAGAATCCGCCTGAAGCAGATTCGCCGGAACCTCTTTAAACTTTGTATTGTCGCTGGTAATCCTCACTCCGGAATCGATGTCTTCCAGAGCAACCAGAACTTTCACCATCGGAACTGATTCATGAACCTGCTGGCCCACCAGCACCTGCTGGACGCCAAACATGGCAATCAAGCCACAGCCGGTTGCAACTGCAAGCAAGACCAATGTTTTTGGTTTCATCTCCGCCCCATCTGCGTTTGTGTTGCACACTCTGCAGTCCGGCGACGAATCGACTCTGTCTCAGAATCGGCTCTATCTGGCTGACTGCTTCAATATATGAGGGTTGTAACAGTTAAAATGATGCTACCGATTCTTCTGCGAACGGTCGCAACCTTACCCAGACCACCTGAAATCGCAAATTTCGCTTCCGAACAATCGACCAAAACGCAGCCCATCCCCGATGCGCTGCGTTTCGGCAATATTTGCAATCCGCGTACTCAAGCACGTCGGTGATCGTTTCAGACCAATACGGTCTAGAGCAGTTTGCTCTACCGAGTGCCCGCGCAGCGGCCGTTTCGATTGATGAAACACAACTCGCCGCGTGGCGGAAGCGTGGAAATCATTTCGCAAGGTGATCTAGAACATTTTGATTGGGCTAATCGGGCTGATCATGCCAGAGAAGACAAAGTAGCCGATTGACCCGATGCAGATTGGAATGCCATAGGGAAGCAGCAACATACGTGGCTTCCGCTCAGCGGCGATTTCCGACAGTTTGCGAGGATCTTTGATCGAAAGCATCTCGTGGAAGATCATCAGGAAGTTGCCGTAGTGCTTATCCCAGGCTTTGCGGTACAGCACCATGCAGATCGCCATGATCGCACCAACGATGACCGTTGCGATGAAGGCGTGCCATGTGTGAGTTGCTCCGAGCCATGCACCGATTCCGGCCATCAGCTTCACATCGCCGGCACCCATTCCGCCGACGGCATACAGTGGCAGCAAAGTCAAAAGACCAACCACCATGCCCAGGAGCCCGGCTCCGAGGCCTTCCCATCCACCAACCCAGGTGCTGTAAACCAGACCTGAGAGGACCATGGGGAATGTGATCCAGTTAGGAACGCGAAGTTCCTTGCCATCAATATACGCTGCAACAATGAGAATCAGGCACACAAATTTGACGTGCCAGTTATCAAGAATAAGTGTTTGCCAATCCATGATTGCCGACCTTTTGGGAGTTATTGAATCAGGTTACGAACGTCCGCCGAACCCGATCGCAGGCAGAAGAAAGAATGCCGTGCTGGCAACAGTGACCAAGATCAGCTGCAGCCCTGGTAATGCTCCAAGGTCAAGCCAGAAAGGCAACATGGCACACGTCCTCTACCGGAAATTCAACTGAGGGGGGAGAAAAGGCGTCATTCAAAATCGATGTTGACCAGATTTGTTGATCCGCACCGATGAGAGATCACTTCGTTTGAGGTTCTGGTTGATGACTCCCCTCCTTAGGAATCGTTTCCACAAGGGCGGCCAGGGGGCAATCACCGGTTGATACCGATGACAGCCCTCCCTGATGCCTCTGCAGTCGAACCACACCACACCGAAATTATGTGAGGTTGTCTGCGATGTTCTGGAATTTGGCGCTGGCGTTTGTTCCGATAGCGCGGATTGCTGTGAGGCAGACGATCACGATCAGAGCGAGCATGACTGCGTATTCAACAGCAGTTGGGCCGTCTTCAGATTTCAGGAACTTCTTAACGCTTGGGATGATGTTCAACATTTTTCGAACTCTCTTCAAAATAGGGTCGAACGCACGACCGACTGGAGCCGCAGTTGCCCGGGTCACTCGACCGGACATCAACTGCGAGGGGCATCTCGTTTAGTGAGGCAGGGAAATCTCCCAAGTCGCTGAACCGGATTTTTTGCAGTCAGGTTGAACGACTCCCAAACCTAGTTCGAGAATGAGCGGACGCAAATCGCACTCAAAAGATTTATGAAACAGACGCTCAAAACTAAGTAATGAAACGGTATTAGTCCCGATTCTCAGATCAACGCATGAGTCGCCAATGTCCGGTTTTGGCAACACCCGATCTCAAAAGCAGCGAAAACGCATCAAAAATAGACAGATCCCGGCGTTTTTCTCACAGGTAGCATGGATTCTGGAAACGATAGATTCGCCACAATCGCTACCTAAAGAAGAATCAGTAAGTTCGCGCGGTCTGTTGGTCGCTAAAGAAAAAATTTTCTGCTAACTCAAATACTCGTTCGTGGCGATAACCCAATCCGCAGCAACCCATCAAACACAGATGATATAACGCAACATTTAACGTGAACTTGCCGTCTCGTTAGTCGTAGTCCCCCGGCGGACATATTGCCGATCAGGCGTTAACGATTATGACGAGCACACCGCAGGAAGTTGGCCCTGTTCAGTTCCAGTTCGTCAGGTTCCAGTCAATCCGGATCAAAAGCTGACACACACTTGGAGCGACGACAGAAACACAGAAGGGGTTCAGAGTTTCCCTCAGGTTCTCCACTTGCAGGAACAACATCTGGCTTCGTTTCTTCATCCGTGTTCCAGAGTGCGTCTCTAAAAATTCAAACGCGGAATCCATTCGGGCAAGAATCTTCACTGGCCTGATGGAACTCAGTTGCTTCCTCATCGACTCAATGTCTGGATGGGCCATGTCCGAAATTGACTCCATGCTTCATAGCCTGGGATTTAACCCGAGATCCGCTGGTCCCGAATCACCGAATCTTTCCAGCTACGATTTGAAGCAGGATTACACGGTCCCTGTGCAAACCAACTCGATCTTCAACGGAGCAGACACTGGGCAGCAGTATCTCTCGTCCGTGATCGCGTTGCTGCAACCATCATCCAACGACGACGAATCTGAGCTCCCGAATCGTCAGACCACTCTGGAAAAAACATCGTCTCAATCCCGTTTCTTGCCGACAGCACCAGAGTCGTTAGGACAGACGGGACTTCACCCCCGCGAAGTCAGCGATCTCCTCCTGAAGACACTGGCGGTCCGGCGGATCGAGTCCGGGTACAACATTTCAAAGACAGTCGGACTGAAATTCCCACTCGTTGAACAGATCCTGCGTCAGTTAAAAATTGACAGACTTGTTGTCTACAGGAATGCGGCAGCTGGCGGCGACTACCTGTATGAACTGACAGATCAAGGTCGAGAACGGGCGGTCTCGCTCTCACAAGTTTGCGCCTATCTTGGGACCGCGCCTGTTGCATTATCGCACTACATTTCCAGCGTTCAGGCTCAAACACCTGAAAACCGAAAGCCTGATCTGGCGGCAGTTCGAGAAGCTTTCAGTGACCTGCAGATGGAAGAGAATCTGCTTTCAGGGCTGGGACAGGCGATTCACTCTGGACGAGGGATGTTCCTCTACGGACCAGCAGGGAACGGGAAAACAAGTATCGCCGAACGAGTGACCAAATCGTTTGGCGACTCGATCTGGATTCCCCGGTCGATCTCCGCTCATGGCGAAATCATTCGGCTGTTCGATCCCAACCGGCACAAACCCGTCCCGACAAATGGAACGGATCACGAGCTGATGGACGGGCGCTGGGTGCAGATTGAACGCCCCACAATCGTCGCGGGAGGGGAACTCCGGATGGAGAATCTGGAACTCACCTACATCCGAACAACCGGAGTCGGTGAAGCCCCTTTACAGATGAAGGCAAACTGCGGAACGCTGCTGATCGACGATTTTGGGCGTCAGCGAATGAGAATTGACGAGCTATTGAATCGCTGGATTGTCCCTCTGGAGCACCGCTACGACTATCTGCATCTGGAAAGTGGCCGGAGCATTCAGGTGCCCTTCGAGGAACTCCTCATTTTCTCCACCAACCTTCAACCACGAGATCTTGTGGATGAGGCATTTCTGCGGCGAATTCCGTACAAAATCGAGATCAAGAATCCATCAGAAGCCGCATTTCGACGTCTTTTCAAATCCGAAGCGGCACACCGTCGGATCAACTGCTCGAATGAGATGATCGACTATCTCGTTGAGACTCACTACCGGCAAAGTCACAGGACATTCCGGAACTGCCATCCCCGCGATCTGCTGCGACAAATTGAAAACCTGTGCTCTCTGCACAACCGGGATTTTGTCGTGACGAAGGATGCACTCGACGAAGTGGTCTCCAACTACTTCTCCATCATGTGTGACACGGTTGTTTAA
>JBEBTF010000007.1:0-44146 GCA_040393865.1 Planctomicrobium piriforme
TGAAGTTCTGAGAACGAACGGCACCTGTTGGACGACCAACAATCCCGTTTGACACCCAGATACTGCCGTCAGTTTGAGCGAAAGCTTTCCCTGTGAGGTCAATCACCCCGCCAGTCTGAGCGTCGATCACGACCCCATTCTCGCTGTTCCCGGTGAAGGTATTCCCCACCAGTGCAGTGTTGATCTGGGCACCGTCAGTTGCTCGCAGCACAAGACCTGAGCCTGATGGAGCTCCAACAGTTGAACCGTTTCCAGTAAAGGTATTCCCGAAGGTTGCTCCCTGGCTTTGATATCCGAAGTACATGTCGACTGTGGCACCGTTTGATGCAGACACAACCAGACCGTCTCCACCGTTGCCGCTGAAGGTACTGCCGACGATTGGCGAGAGCACTTCGAAGGTTGAAGTCATTCCGTCAACGTTAATCGCCAGTCCACCGCCGTCGTTGCCGGTGATTGTCAGGTTACTCAGGCTGCCGATCTGAACTTGAGAATCAATAATGTTGAAGGTCATCCCTGTGCCAGCGTTCCCAGCAAGATCATTCCCCTGGAAGGTTGGAGTGCCAAGGAAGTTCAACTGACCTTGAGAGATGATATCCAGGATCAATCCGTCGCCAGCATTGTCGCTGGTGGTGTTGTTCTGGAAGGAGTACAGGTTCAGGACACTGGTTCCATTCGTTCCATCTGTTGACAGCAGGAAGGCTTTTCCGCCATCAGTCGTTGGAGCGGTCGACTGAGCAACGGTGTTGCCGTTCATTGTCAAGTCGATCGTTGCACTGTCGCCTGGACCTGGAGCCACAAGGACTTCAATTCCGTTGGCACTGCGAAGAACAGTATTGTTGAGAATCCCGGTCTCGCCACCGTCCACGGTTGGAGCACTGGCGTTGATGGTTCCGCGTTCGGCAACAACCCGAATCCCGACACCGTCACGAATTCCGTTTCCGTTCAGGTCTTCATCGGCATCAATGATCCCATCAAAGTCCTGATCCATTCCGGTGGTCGTTTCGTCGTTCAGGATGCCGTTTGCATTTGCATCTTCATCGATTCCACGAATCACGTTGCCGCGAACAAGCAGGTCAAGAGTTCCCATTCCCTGATGGACCACACTGATCCCTGAGGAAGATGGATAATCGTTGTCCAGGTTGGTGTTCCCTGCGACCGAGTTGTTCTCGATGATCCCATAGGAGTTCAAGCCAGCACCGGTGTTGGTGGTGATATTGATCCCATTGATGATGTTCTCGATTGCGTTGTCATGAATATTGAATGACTGAATCGCAGTTCCTGAGATCCCGTCAGCTGTGTTGCCGCCGTCAATTCGGAAGCCAACCACTTCGTTGTTGTTCGCAAGAGTGATCACAGCACGAGTCGGGTCAGCCGCACCAGAGTTGGTCAGCAATGGAGCTGGTCCATCGCTTGAAGGCAGAGCAACAACTCCCTGATCAGTTGTAATCGACCGATTCAGACCTTGTCCGACCAGAATCTGATCATCCAACAGTGTGATGCCGGTATTCAGGTTGGTGTCGGTATCATCTGTACGACGGAAGACATAGATGAGCTGGTAATCGCCCTTGTCCACATCGTTATCAAACTGGAAGACCGAATCGAAGTGTTCTGGATCGTTGATGTCGTTCGGATCGATGAACGCAACATTGATGATCGCGCCATTCTTTGTGGCGAGAATCGTCTGAGTTCCTTCTGTCTGCCGTACAGGCACTCGGTAACGACGCAGAACAGATTGAGTCATGTATGACTGAACTGGAGCACGACGGAACCAGCGTGATGCACGACGAGACGGAACGGTGTACTCGAAGTTCACCGAGACCATCGAATCAAACACCTTGTCATAGGTGTAGATCGTGTTCATCCAGAAGTTTTCGCTGATCTGGGACTGAGCACGAGCACTCACCCCGGTTGCATTCCCAACTTCATTATTGTTTAGGAAGTAAGCTCCGATCCCGAAGTCGAAGCCGTACTGTCCCAGAACTGGCATTGGAACAGTTGCTTCGATGTCATAGCTCTCGTAAGCATCTTCCCGCATAAAGCTCTGCAGAATCGAGATGTTTTTCCCGACGAACGATGTTCCACCAGGAACATTCTGCACATTGAATTTCTCGGTTGTTTCTCCAACCGGAATTGCGAAGTTCCCTCGCAGGCTGAAGTACTCACCGATCGATTCGAAGCTACCGCCGACCTGATTGAATGACCGACTGTGGCCATCATCGAAGTCCCACCATGCGGAAGCCCCCCAGACACGGTCACGGCCGGGGCTGTACTTGCGAATCCCCCCCCCGAGATTGGCAGCTGCCAACCCGTAGTCTGTGACGTTGATACGAGGGTTCACCCAGAACAACGTATTGTTAGGGCTACCAAACAGCGGAACAAACGCGTTGAATTGCGTGTATCCCCCGTCGTATCCGTATTGATCAATATTGACGCGCCCCATGCGCCAGAAGATTTCATTACGGGCGGCCATGCTGGCATAACCGAGACCTCCGTCGCCCACAACAGTTGTGGTCCCGGAATATTCTGGAGCGACCGGCCCCAAAACATTCTCAGGAGCAAACGGATCTGGTCCTTGGGCAGGCACAGAGAACTCTCCCTGCACCTGTGAGACACTTCCTGATGGACTCTGCCCAAGACGAACTGAGCCCGATTCGTCGGAGAAGGCAAACGGCCCTGCCCCTGAGTACGGATCAGCAGAGAAGGCGTCTGATTGTGACCAGGCTGGCGATGCCACACCTAGACAGATCGCAATCAGAGCCAGCCAGCGCTTACGTGCGTGTTTCATCGATTGCTCCAGCATCCTGCTGACAATCTCTCTTTCGAGGGGGGAAAATCCTAAAGGCACAATTCAGATCCGCTGAATCGAACCTCTTCCACCACTTACAGGCTTGGCCCAAACATGGCGGTCCTATCGACAATGACAGTTAATCTGATGAATCGTCCTGATGGACGCGCTGAATTGAAGGAAAAAATGGCTCGGGACGGATTTAGCGATTAATCGCTCTTTTACTTACTTTCCGTTGTGCGTCGAGACGTCCCATCTCTCCCAGACAGTAGGAATCGAAATCCCTATACATGCCCTCGCAAAAACTGCCGGAGAATGTTGCCGGGAATCAGTCGCTTTTTGCCGGAGAATTCAATAGGGTATTGAAATTGCATGAAGACAAACCGGACGCTTTTACTAAGCGGTCGATGTGTGTTGCGTCTTTTTTAATGAACTCGTGAGGAGAGATTTCAATGAAGAAGCTCTGTGCTGTTCTGACTGTTGCTCTGATGGGAACTTGGACACTCGGTTGTGCGCCAAAGACCGAACCAGCAGCTCCTGCCGCTCCAGCTACCGAAACCGCTCCTGCACAGCCAAAAGAAGGTGAAGCACCTGCAGCAGCTCCAGCCGCTGCTCCTGCTGAAACCCCAGCTGCTGCTCCAGAAGGCGGAAGCACTTCTAAGTAATTTGATTGACAAAACCTGCTCACCAGCAGTTTTGCCAATGCCAAAGCCTGGGCCATCAACTCGCGAACGCTGTTCAAAAGTTGCTTAAACCTGTAGGGCGAAACTCAACGACCTGCGTCAATCGTTGTGGGCAATACGACAAAAGAAGCCTCCGAGTGATTTCACCCGGAGGCTTCTTTTGTATTGATACCGCAAATGCTTCCTCCGCCTTCCTGACCATTCTCTCAGATCAGATGATCCCGTGGAGGGGACCGCCCGGCGCCGCAAGAGCATCCACCCGACGCGTGACCTCGGGATCTTCAATCAAAGGAGGAGCGTGACGCGGCTTAATACGCGCGTCGATCACAAGTGCTCCGGCACATCCCCAATGCTTTTCAATCGAATGCGAACCAATCCCCTCGATATCCGCAGCCGGATTACTTCTCGTAAAAACGGTCCATAAAAAGTTATTCAGGCTTCTGGCAACGAACTCCGAGTCATCAACCAGCACAATCATCGGGAAGCGATTGATCGGGTGGTCCGGAACGAAGGCAGCTACGAATCGGGAAGCCGTCCCGTCTGGATGGGTCCGACACTCAGGAGCCTGAATCGCCAATACTCCTGGCATCACAACTCGCGGGGAGCGGAACCCGTCAGGTAAATTCAAATTCTCTGGAACAGTAACCGGAAGCGATCTCTTCGATTGGCCAGCGGCGGCGATCACCAGTTTCGAGCCAGCGTTGAATCCGTGACCGGTGTAATCAAGGGTATCAATGGTCGTTCGGGTCTGAAAATGAAGATCATTCGACCAGTCAACACGCTCAAGCACGTGGATTAAGAATTTCTCAATATCATGGAGATCGAGCGAAGGGTCATCTTCTGCCGCAGCGATCACCAAATACTTCGCAAGTGACAGTTGCCCTTGCCCCAGAATCGCATTTGCCTGCGTGAGGATCTCTTGCGGGCGCCGCTCGGCGGAGTAAGGCGTATAGCGTTCACTTCCGATCGCCAGTAGCAACGGATGCACTCCCGCGGCGTCGACGGCATGAACTTCTTTTACCCCAGGTAATACTGACGGAATTGCCGGGCCGGTGATTTCATGGATGATCGCTCCGAATGACGTATCTTCCTGCGGAGGGCGTCCCACGACGGTAAACGGCCAGATCGCATCCTTACGATGCCAGACTCGATCGACACTCACAACCGGGAAATCATGCTGCAAACTGTAATACCCCAAGTGATCCCCAAAGGGGCCTTCAGGCAGCAACTGCGTTGGATCAATCGAACCAGAGATGCAGAAATCGGCTTCCGCGATGAGTGGAAGGTGATTTGCCTGCCGAACAAGCCCGACACGACGGCCCCCCAGCGCCCCGGCAAACGTCAACTCAGAAAGCCCCTCCGGCAGTGGCATGACAGCGGACAGAATCAACGACGGGGGCCCACCAACCGTAATATTGACCGGCAGTCGCTCCCCGCGACGAATCGCCGCAGCATGATGAACACCAATGCTGCGATGAATCTGGTAGTGAAGCCCGACTTGCCGATTCAGTTCATAGCGATTCCCGGACAACTGAACGCGATACATCCCCAGATTGGATTTCTGCCATCCGCGATGATCTGGATGCTCTGTATAGACAGCCGGAAGCGTGACAAATGGGCCGCCATCATTGGGCCATGACTTCAAGGCAGGCAATTGATCAATGCGGGTTTGCCCATCAAGAATCGGGCCGCGACGAAGAGACTTCGGCTGCATTGCCCATGCTGTTGGCAATGCTCTGGCGTATCGAAACGGCTTCTTCATCGCCTCTGCCGGATCGATCTTCAGCTCAACAAGTCGCCGGACGAGATCGAGCGTATCGCGAAAAAGAAAACGTGTTCTTTCTATCGTTCCAAAGAGGTTAGACACCATTGGAAACGGCGTTCCGGTCACCCGCTCAAACAGCAGCGCTGGCCCACCGGCCAGATAAACGCGCCGTTGAATTTCGGCCGCTTCGAGATTTGGAGAAATCTCGGTCGAGATTCGAACCAGTTCACCGTTCCGTTCCAGATCCAGAACGCATTCACGGAGATTTCGATACCCCATGACCTGATCACTTTATCGTTTTATGGTGAACTCAGGTTGCTTCTCCGCAGGGGAGGCAGCAACGTTAAAAAGGCAGAAAACGAGAAAAGCTGAATCCCGAGCGCCAGAGACGCTGCAGGATTTCTGGACATGCTCGCAACAAATTGTAGACGACAGCACAATTAAAACGACAAACCGCACACAGGATTGCGTGCGGTTGGACGAAAATCTGAAATCCAGCAAATGGATTCCATTTGCTGATAATCAAAAATCTCTGTAGCAAACCTACTTGGCAACGTCTGCCAACTTTGGTTCGAGATAATTGACAGTGCTGTTCATGGTGATCAGGTGCTCGTATTCGTTCTCTGGAATCTGAACGCGATACTGCTTGCGAAGTTCCATGACAATGTCGAGGAAGTCCATGCTGTCGAGTTCCATCTGTTCGCGGAAAGCGACAGAATCATCGAGATTGGACAAATCTTCGTCCGGTGCAATCCGTTCCAAGATGTCGATAATGACTTCGCGAATCTCAGGCCGCGTCATTCCGTTGCTTCCTCGTCAATTCTGAGCACCCGGAAGACGTCCGGGAGCAATTCCGTTGGCAGTTGAAATCCGGGAGAACAGACGGCCCGGACTCATGTTGAATCAGCCCGGCGATCCCCGAAACGAAGACGACACCAATCCAATCAGGCGTAAACACCGCCATGTTCCGCAGGGAACTTCTTCACAATCACAACAGAGTTGATGCCGAGCATTCCGAACGAGTTGTTCAGGATATACTCAACCTTCTCCATATGACGCGGGCGGTTTGCAACCACCTGGCGCAGTTCACAACGTGGATCTTGCTGATCGAGGTTGATTGTAGCGTGGGCAATCCGGTCCGCAAAGGAAGGGATATTTCCAAGCAATTCCAAAGCGCCGGCCGCTCCCATCGCATGTCCGATGAAGCTCTTTGTGTTGTTGATTGCAAGTGATGGTCGGTCCCCGAAGACTTCGTGCAGCGCCTTCGATTCCTCGATATCCCCTTGCTCAGTGGCGGTTGCATGGCTCGAAACGATGTCGATGTCGTCGGCGGTTAATCCCGCTCTCGACAGCGCCAGACGCACACACTCCGCCTGTCGGGTATTCGATGGAAGCACGAAATCCAACGCATCGGAATTCATTGCATACCCGACAATTTCACCGTAAATCTTTGCTCCACGAGCAATTGCATCAGGAAGACGTTCGAGGGTACAAACTCCCCCCCCTTCCGAAACAATGATTCCGTTTCGGTTTACGTCGAACGGGCGGCAAGCCTTCGAAGGATCTTCATGCCATGCCAGAGCCCCTTGGCTCGCGAAGCTGGCGAAGATTCCAAAGGTATGAATACTCTCAGAGATCCCGCCTGCGATGGCGATATCCACTTCTTTCAACCGGAGCATTTGCAGGCCGTAAATAAAACCTGCATTTCCCGCAGCACAAGCAGCCCCAACCGTGAGATGCGGCCCGGTGATCCCCATATTCAGGGTGACTTCACCTGCGGGATTGTTGGCGACGGTGCGTGGATTATGGTGGTGCGACCAGACTTTGGTGTCGTAATCGAATTGAGAAATCTCGTAGATTTCGTTTTCCGTCTCGACGTTTCCGTGCTCTGTGATGCCTAAGTAGACGCCCACACGGTCTTTACTGACATTTTTCCAGTCGAGTTTTGAATCTTTAACGGCTTCGTTTGCGCAATAGATCGAAACCGAACCCGCTCTGGTTCCACGACGGCGTTCTTTTTTCTTCTGATAAAGAAACTCGTCGAAATGACACACCCCAGCCAGGACAGGATGCTTCACGTAACGCGTTTCAAATGGAATAACGCCTGACTTTCCTGCCAGCAATGCGGCACGATAGTCAGTGAGGTTATCACCATTCGGAGCGGCGAGGCCAACACCCGTAATGACAATGCGGTTTGGATCTTGCAGTGATTCAGACATTGATTGCTGCCGATGACAACGAATCAGCGGAGGGTAACCAAGGGACTCCGGGGAAACAAGCAGGCGGCATCACAAACCAAAGACCTTGGATTCGTTTGGTCGCCCTGCTCCATTTAGACGTTTTCCAACCCAACCACTCAGGATCGGTCAGAAGAGGGTGTCACCAACGTGAAACTGGCGTCCACACAGTATTCGAAATGGGATTCAGATGCGAAGTTCTCCGCCGGGGCAAATCCTATGTTGTTGGGAGTTCTCTGACACCCAATTCACCGAGAGATTCTTGCGAAAATACAAGGAATGTGAAGGGCAAGCAGTTTCGAGGCTGAAAAGATGGGGCAAAACGGAAGACCTGGCGAGTTTTACCTTCCGCGTGCAGCGACGTTCCCGCTCGACAGTAATGGGAAGCGAAATTCAAATGACAACACACATCAACAAAGACTGGCGCATTCCACTGAATTTTGAACGGGAATTTACCGGCGGGCTTCTGAAACAGAACGCCCACAGGCAGCGGCAGCAACTGATTACGCGCTTATGATTGTGGCAATCGGCTTGGTCTGCTCGAACCTTTCACAGGCAATTTTCATCACGGCAAGAATTGGGACCGCCAGAAATGCTCCGCCGACTCCCCAAATCCATCCTCCAAAGATCAATGCGAGAAAGACAAGAATCGGATTGAGGCTCATCGAACGCCCTAACACACTTGGAGTGACCAGATTCCCTTCGACAGTCGCGAGCAAAATGAAAACAAGCGGGGCGACCATCGCATAAAGCAAACTGTCGAATGTCAGCATGGAAACAAGGGCAATGATCAAAGCCCCCACTAAAGCGCCGAACACCGGAATAAAGTTCAAAGCAAAAATAAGAACTCCCCAGAGTGCCGGATTTGGAAGCCCCAACGCCCACAAGACAACCGCTGTCGTCACTCCAAGCCCGAGATTGATGGCTGTCACGATCGAGAGATACGACACAACCCCGCGTTCCACGTCGTAGACGAGTTCAACCGTTCGCTTTTTATTTGAATACGACCCCACCAAACGCAAAACGTTATTAATCAAGGTGTCGCCAAACGCCAGAAAAAAATAGGTAAGACCAATAACAAGCAATAGACTTGTGATTATATCACTTGTATTAGTTAACAAAGAAATATTTGTAGAGAGCCTTGATGGAGCGATCTCAACAGTGACCGTTTCTCCCACCGCCCTCCCCCTAGGTGACGTCGTCATCGCCTGATACTGCTCAACCATATCATTCACTGGTTTGAACTGTGACGCGATATTGGCAAGTTTCACCTTCACCTTTTCCAGATTTTCAGGAAAAGAGTGCAACCATGCCTGGGCGGGATTGGAAAGTCTGACCGTCCCCAGAATGGTAACTCCCAGCAGCAACAGGATCACCAACCCGGCTCCTACTGGATCAGGAAGTTTCCACCGTCTCAACCGACGTACGGCAGGACGCAAGGCGAAAGTCGACAGAACTGCGAGCGTCACAGGGAGCATAATCGCTCGAGTCTGGTGCAGGATCGCCAACACTGCGATCGACGTCAGAATCGCCAATGAAATCGCCTGAATCTGTTGATACCGGAACAGACTCCTTTCGCGTTTCTGGCGAATTTCATCCGCCTCACCAATCGCGGGAGTCGAAACATCGGCGGCAGATAAGTCGACTGAGTCAGAAGCGTGCCCAATTCCATTCTGAACTGGATCTAGTTGGCCGTCGACATCAGGGAGTGCAGACACATCTCCGATACTCGCCATTGCAGCGTCGCCCTTCAAGATGGGTTCCCGACCTTGTTGCAAAGAACCAGCATTGGAACCAGAGACAAGAGGCAATGAGGAATCCATTCGCTACTCCGACATGCTATTAAACGCACATGCACGAATCGATTAACATAAAGAGGCTCAAACTGCTGTCGCAATTGAGCCCCCAGAGGAGAAATGCGTTTTACAAGAAGTGAACACGCCCTTGCCAAATGCAGAAGGGAATCTACCAGGGCTTGAGCTTCCAGCCCAAAATGAAACCGACTCCGAAGCACCAGAGCGCAGCCATCTCCGGCTTCTCTTTTGCATAAGCCTTTGCGTAGTTTATGACATCACCAATCGGAGTAATCTCACGGTTTTCTCCTCGGTCGTCTTGCGAACCCGATCTCACATTCACAGGATTCGATTTTACGTTTGCCATGGAATTCTCCTCTCAATTCTTGATTGGTTGTTAAACACAGATTTTGCGTCGAATGGTCTGGCAGGGAAACTTCAGTCCTCGTCTTTACTCAGGATTGAACGCAACCAGACCAGATTCTCCGTGAACTCGGCCTGTGATCTTTGAAGCTTTGAACCGGCGACTGTTATGCGATTCACGCTAAACGACAGTATGGCAGCGCCGAATACCAATGCGACACTGGCCACGATCAGCTTTGAAATATCACCAGACAGGTTGAAATAGTTTTCAACAGCGTCGGAGACACCAAAGAGCAGGACGGTTAAAGCGGAGAGCAGCACCACCAGACTGATACAAGCTCCAACCGCTCCGACCTTGCCAATCTGCCAGAACTCTGTCAGATCAATTTTCAGAAGCTGCAGTTGAAGGTCGGTGAGTCGCAAAACGTCTTTCAGAATTCCGGCAGCACCAGTTCGCACCTTGGAATATGCATTCGGGGGAACAGAGTCGGTTACAGTCTTCGCTTCAGGAACAGGCCCAATCCGATTCCTCCCGCCAATGCCAGGGTGATCCCCAATACCGGATTGTTTCTGATCCATTGCGATATCCCATTTTCAACCGCCTGTATTTTCGAGACCTGCTGCTCCGGAACTGGAGGAGCCACCGCTGATATCGAATGTCCCTTTCGGCCATTTTTCGTATGAATCATATAACACCTTAATGTTACACGTTCGCATTTCTGTTATGTGCTTCTTGCGGCAATTCTCGACCGGCAATCTCTTTCAACATTGTGTCTTTCACAAATCGAGAAGCATATGAGATCCCGGATTTGACGAGCATGTTTAATCCCAGTGCCCCAAGCGATAGCAAGAGGCCGCTTTTCGCATCTGCAGATGAAGCTGCATCTGGATGAAGCTCCACTGACTGGTCCACGATTTTCTGGGACGCCTCAGGGTCAAGATAGACTTTTGACACGACCTGAGGCCTCTTCTGAGGCACAAGCAGATATCCCAGCAACGCAGCGCCGACAGAACAGGCGATCGGATTGCGAACGACATAGTATTTCCAGCTGAAGATCTGCTCTGCATCGCTGATCAGATCTTCCACTTCAGAGTCCACCCGCCGGCGGATTCGTTGCATTCGAAGCTGTAATAGGTCGACTTCCCGCTGGGAGGACATATTCACCCCTGCTAGACCGTTTCAGTCGATATGTGGCCGCGCAGCAGCCTTTGCGACAGAAGATAAAACTGAAACCCGCGCGCCAGAGACGCTACAGGATTTCTGGAAATGCTCTAACAACCGGCTTCTCCAGGCGCTGACGTTCAGGCTGTGCCCCAAAATCTGCATTCGGCCAGAAATAATGGCACTCACAGCATGAAGGAGAGACAGGCCAGACGGCAACGCCCGGTATTCAGTCACCAACAAACACGAACGCGGCTTAAAGACCCCAGACGTCTTTATCGAGACCACGCGTCGGCAAGTTGTTTCGGTATCGCTTGGGAAACCGCGTTTGAAATGCGTTGAGCCAGTGATTCCGGGTCCAACATTCTGCGTTGTGAAGGCCCCGATGCCATGAGGGCAACGATCCCCACTCCCACGGCAAATCCCGTCGCAAAGACCGCACAGACACTGGAAACAGGTTGTTCCTGAATCACATCATTCGCCCAACGCGGGATTGCCTGAGCCGATTCACAAACCTGTTCTTCAAGCTCAGAGATTCTATTTTTGATATCCACGACATTCTCCTTTAAGAAATCGGGACGGTCTGAATATGACATTCCAGCCTACGGCACATCGAATCGGGGCCTGAGGTTTCTTCGCCCGACGTGCACACTCATGGATAGCCAGGCGAAAAAGAACTCAGAGAAACCTGTGGTGCAATTCTTGAAGGACCAGCGGAGATCTGGCACGCGGAATTCGACCTTCCTCTGCCGGGAAGTTCGCTAAGCGGCCACCAGTTCAGACCAAACCGGTCCAACAGAACACAACAATCCATCGCCTGCAACCATCGAGTACTCTCGGCGAAGACACCTCTGTCAGGTTGAGCCAAGCCAAGAGACACCCTGCTGGAAATGCACAATCCAGAGACAATCGGTTATGAACGGTTCGATCGCATCATGAGCGCGACAACCACACCTGAGATCAACCCTGCTCCGAACGCAGCCATCACAGATTCGACCGGGCGACTACGAACCATCTTCTTGGCTTCCTGGTAGCCTTCGTCAACTTGCCCCTCGACCTGTTTGTACCCTTCCTGAATTTTCTTTCCGGTGGTGTCTGCAAACTGCCTGGCAGATTCCGCATATTGACGGGCCGTATCGGTCGCCTGCTGAATCGTGTTCTGACCGCTTCTGACACACTTTTCGAGATACTCTTCAATCTCTCTTCGAGACTGTCCGGTTTTCTGCTGGATCACCCCGACGAGTTGCTCGGTATCTCCCTTAACCTTTTGCAGTTCATCGTCTGTCAGTTGGCCCCATTGTTCACGAATCTGACCTTTTAACTGCTTCCACTGACCTTCGAGTTCTTGACGAGAAATCATGACTATGATCCTTGCATCAAATCGAGGATGAACAAAACTCCATTTCGATCAAGCCCAGAGCACCGTGCTGCATCACCGATCACTCTATCCAAGCGGGATTCGGTTTCATGTATGCAGAACATGGTCTGTGTCTGAGCCAAACCAACAGGCTAAAGCGATTTGGCAAAGTCCATGCCACACAAGAACAGTTTTCCCCAGTACAAGACCTCCAAACCTCTCAAACCAACCACAGAGCGTGTTTGAAAGTCGAGTTTGTTGAGGCGATCAGCTGCTTTCTCAAAGAGGCGCAGCAGAGAAGAAAAAATCGACGTATCCATCACGTGGAACACGATCGGATTTCAGCAAGAGCCCTTGGCGACGGCCCCTGTAACGGCAAATGCCATTCGTTGCGAGGAAACTCTTACGAACGCGACTTCGCTTTCATAAAGAACCGGGGAAAAGCCCCTTCACAGGTCGACTGGACGTTTTAAATGAAAATCTCGCCTGTCAGACATAACCGGAAAAACCAGCTCCTGTTCAATCAGGTCCCAACTGGTCGATCAACGTCCAAGTAAATGGTTGCATTGAGTCCGAATAGACCAAAACATCACATCGTCACCATTCGATCCGCGGTGCAACGACTCCTGTCAACTCAGTAAAGACCGCTTGGGCAAACTCAAACTACGGCATTCTACGCAGATTTCCGTCCCAACCACCGAGTACTCTAGTCGCCGATGCACGTTTTACTCTGGATGTCATCCTTACAAGGATAATTGTCTCCCAAGGACAAGTTTTGCCTCAAATTCCCGTCCGAATTGGTTCATCACAGACCAACGATCTGCCTCATTTTAATACAGAAAGCCAGAGAGAAAACCAGAAGCAACTCCGCAACAAATTACCCAAAAACAACTTACCGCCATTCCGCGAAATGAAACGAGCAATAATCTCCAGAAAGACGCCTCCGTTTGGAATGGGAGTTGCTTTGAATTCCTGAGGCGAATGAATGTGATTTTATCACCGATCAGGACCAGTTCGGTCGCTCATATGGCCACGAAGCAGGCTTCTCGATAACGCAAGCTGATGCCGTGTGCCTTAAACGCCACATCATTTAGAAACGGCTCTAGTGGAGGTCATGGCATGGCTGCAATTTCACAAAAGACGGCTCTCAAGGGATCTAACCAAACAGCCAATGAGAGAACCGATATCTACCTTCCTACGCCAGAAGAAATTCAGGAAGCCTGTCGCGCCATTCAATCAGAATGGACCGAATCAGAGCGTGCTCGCCGTTCTCGAGGACAAGCCGGTCGACAAAGAACCGTTGCCGTCACGACACGTCGCTATGCGAAAATTCATATCGATCGCTCACTGTGGGATGGTCGCGCAGCATAGTTCGGCTCTGGGGTTTGAGACTGATATGGCTCCCGACCTTCGTTAACGGTCTTGCCATATAGAGATGATCAGACGTCGAGTCCACATTCCTGAGATTTCGTTTCTGTAAATTCTCTCCAAGTTTTCGCATGGATATTGTCGTCTTGTTTTCGAAAGCCATTGAAGGCGATCCAAAACAAATGAATGCAGCACACCTATTTGGCAATTGCTGCTTTCAACACGATTTTAACTCACTGAGAAACCGAGGAGCGGTTCCAGTGAGTCCATCTCTCAAGGCCTTTCTCTTCTGACTTCGGTCTGGAATCTGTCCAAACTCTCTTCGTGTTTGGCATCAGCGATTGTTGTCCTGCAAGGCCACCCTGTAGCGTTCCCATTTTGAAGCACGCCGATGTCGGTTTCGCTTCAGTCGGGAACTACCCATTCTTTGCTGAAAAACAGCTTTTCACTGTCAGATCCCATTAAAACTGCGGCAGAAATGTGCTTTTCAGCATTTTGAAGCGCGCATTTTTGATTTTGGTGTCTCTCTTAACTCGCCAATTCCACAGCAGATCTCTTATATGTTCACCAATGATTCTGTTAACTGACGGCGTTTGCTGATGGTCGGGTTCCCCAGCATCCCTGTCAGTTCCAATGATCCAGAATCAACGAATCATCGGGAGACGGCGGGATGGCGAGTAAACTGCTGAATGTGGTTGTCGTGGGTGTGGGGTCAATCGGCGAACGACACCTGAGGTGCTTTCTGGCAACCGATCGGGTGAGTGCTCGATTTGTCGAAGTCAATCCCCAACTCTCTCAAACCATCTCGGAACGCTATCCTCAGGCGAAAGCCTATACTTCGCTGCAGGAAGCACTCGATGATTCGTGCGACGCCGCTGTCATTGCCACCCCGGCACCGATGCATGTTTCTCAGGCGCTGGAATGCGTTCGGAAGGGTGTGCACGTTCTGATCGAGAAGCCGCTGAGTGTCGAGCTCGACGGGATCGATGAACTTCAACAGGCTGTGAATACATCCGGTTGCGTTGCAGGTGTCGCCTACGTTTACCGTGCTCATCCAGTTCTGACAGAATTCCGCAACGAACTCCTCTCTGGCCGAATCGGAAAACCTGTCCAGTTCATTGCCACATGTGGTCAGAATTTCCCAACCTATCGACCAGCGTATGCGCAGACGTATTACGCAAAGCACGAGTCCGGTGGCGGAGCAGTGCAAGACGCTTTGACTCACATTCTGAACGCTGGTGAATGGTTGTTAGGACCGATCGATAAAGTGGTCGCGGACATCGACCACAAGCTCCTCCCCAACGTGACCGTCGAAGACACGGCTCATGTGCTTGCTCGACATCAGGACGTCATGGCGAGCTATACCCTGAATCAACATCAGGCTCCCAACGAAATCGTTCTGACTGTTGTCGGAGAAAAGGGAACGATGCGATACGAGAATCACCTTTGTCGATGGCAGGTGATGGAGAAGCCTGATACTCCTTGGATCAATTCCGTACCAGGCACATTGGAACGTGACACCCTTTTCATCCGTCAGGCGAATGCATTTCTCGACGCCCTTGAAAGGAAGACGCCTCCACTCTGTTCGCTGCAAGACGGCCTCGCAACATTGCTGGTGAACCGAGCTATCCTCGAAAGTGCCAGAACACAAACTTGGCAAATCATTCCTCGCTGATTCGTCGAGAACCCGTCTCAAACGCAATCACTCGTCCAACTCACAATGTCAACATTGGTCCTCGTACGGCAGCACAAGGATCTCCATAAAGCGGGACATTAGTTACATGGCCGAACGGACAATCGGACAGCTCTTTAATCTTCAGGATAAGACAGCGTTCATTACCGGCGCGACAGGTCACCTCGGGTCCGCGATGGCCAGAGGTCTGGCAGAAGCAGGTGCCAGAGTTATCGTCAGCAGCCGAAACTTGCAAAAGGCACAGGAACTCGCAGCATCACTCCCCTCCTCGTCTAAGCCACACCTCGGAGTCGCGTTAGATCACATGCAGGAGGAGTCCATCTCCGAAGGATTTCGACAAGCCATCGAACAAGCTGGTTCGATCGACATTCTGGTGAACAACGGTCATGAAGTCGTCGCCAATGACTGGTCAACAATCTCTGGTGAGCAATTCTCCCGACAACTTGAAAACCTGACAGGGTACTTTCTTCTTGCTCGTCACTTTCGAGACCATATCGTCGAACGAAATGCGACTGGCAGCCTGATCTTTATCGGCTCGATGTATGGTGTCGTGGGATCCTACCCTGACGCTTACGCTGGAGTCGGGCCAGCCAATTCAGTCGCGTATCAAGCCCTTAAAGGGGGCGTCATTCAGATGACAAGGCATCTCGCAGTGTATTGGGCTGCGAACAACGTCAGGGTGAATTGCCTCAGCCCAGGAGCGTTCCCCTCTCCTCAAGCTCCACAAGAACTCGTGAGCAGGCTGGTTCAAAAATGCCCAGCCGGTCGCATTGGGTTACCGGACGAACTTAAAGGAGCCCTGGTCTTCCTTGCCAGCGACGCCTCCAGTTACATGACAGGGCAAAACCTGATCATCGATGGAGGCTGGACTGCCTGGTGATCTTCTGCCTTCACCAGAGTCCGTTATCAGGTTTGTAAAGAGATGTGAAACTCAGCTGTTGTCAAAGCTGAAAACGAATACACCAACTCCTTCATTCTGACGTCTGAAAAAATTCGGAATGGATGGCAAAGCAATATGGAAATCGAAATGGATAAGCACAACAAGCTGACTGGGGTTCTCCCTGTTTTTCAAACGCCATACCTCGAAAACGACTCTATCGACGTCGAGACACTTGAAAAAGAAATCGCATGGCTATTTGAGCAGGGATCAGACGGCATTGTCCTGGCGATGGTCTCGGAAGTCTTGCGTCTGGACCAGGAAGAACGGCAGCAACTCGCGGAACTCGCCTGTCGGTTCGCTGCCGGTCGTGGGTCAGTCACAATCAGCGTCGGAGCGGAAAGCACACTCACTGCAGTGAAATACGCGAAGCACGCCGAGTCAGTCGGAGCCACGGCTCTGATGGCGATTCCACCTGTCTCAATCGCTCCTCTTGAAGACGCACTGCTCCATTACTACGAGCAAATCATCAAAGCGACCGCTCTGCCTGTCGTCGTTCAAGACGCCAGTGGTTATGTCGGGCGCCCGATGTCGATTGAGTTTCAGGCCCGACTCATGAACGAGTTCGGTTCGGAGAAGGTTCTTTTCAAACCGGAAGCGACTCCAATTGGCCCACGACTTTCGCTGCTTCGTGACGCAACCAACCGACAAGGCCAAATTTTTGAAGGCACTGGCGGAATTGCACTCGTCGACAGCTACCGCCGTGGGATTGCCGGAACAATGCCCGGAGCCGATTTGATTCGCGGAATCGTCGCTCTTTGGAACGCGTTGAATGCTGGCGATGACCAACGAGTCTATCGCCTCTCACTCCCGATTTCTGCAATCGTCGCGTTGCAGCATTCACTGGATGCGTTCCTCGCGATCGAGAAGTATCTCCTCGTGAAACAGGGGATCTTCAAGAACACCCGAGTTCGTGGGCCAGTGGGTTACAAACTTGATCAGGAAACCGCGAAGGAAGTCGATCGTCTGTTCGATCTTCTCACCAATGCCATCGAGTCGTAAGCGGCTCTTGTCCGTGTGACTCGCTCGCTGAATCCCCCTTATCCCGACGAAATTGGCATGAGACATGATCATTGACGTTCACAGTCACTGCTGGGAATACCCCAAGCACTTCGGAGACGACTTCGTTGCTCAGGCCAAACGCGCACGAGCCGGTCAAGAAGTCGACCTGACAGTCCGTTATGAGGACTACCGTGCAACATGTCCGCCGGACACGAAGACTCTCGTGTTTGGAGGCAAAGCCAAACTCAGCGGGATTTGGGTGGATGACGCCTACGTGTCGTCCTATGTGAAGCAGCACCCTGATACGCTCATCGGGTTCATGAGCATTGACCCGACACAGCCAGGCTGGATGACGGAGTTGGAACAGGGGCATCAGGAGTTCGGCCTGCGTGGCATTAAGTTGATGCCGATGTACGCCGGGTTTCATCCCCAGGATTCAATGCTCGATCCTCTCTGGACCTATGCGACGAAGCACAACTTGCCAGTGCTTCTTCACACCGGAACCACCTTTATTTCGCAGGCTCCGATTGAATGCACGTTGCCACGACACCTTGATCCAGTGGCAACCCGATTCCCGGATGTCCGCATGATCCTCGCGCATCTCGGACACCCTTATGAAGGGGAATGCGTCGCCGTCATTCGCAAGCATCCCAACCTTTATGCAGATATTTCAGCTTTGTTCTATCGTCCATTCCAACTCTATCAGTCATTGATGCTGGTACAGGAATACGGCGTTTGGAACAAGGTGCTGTTCGGAACGGATTACCCTTTCACGACTGTCAATGAGACGATGACTGGGATTCGTAATCTGAATTCCATGCTGACAGGAACTCAATTGCCTCGACTTAATGAATCACAGATCGAAGCGATGATCTATCGCGATTCACTTCCTCTCTTAGGACTGGACGGCAACTAATGAGCCACTCCATCAATCAAGACTCTTCTCCGACGCTAATCGTCGGTGTCGCCGGCTTGGGCCTTCTCGGTCGCGGGATCGTCACCTGTCTGTTAGCTCGCGGATATCAGGTTGTTGCGTTTGATGTCAATGAGGACGCGCACACTCTGGCACGGAAGCATATCGCGGACGCTCTCGGGCAACTCGTCGAGCGAGCCCATTTTCCTAAAGAAGTTTTAGAAAAGTGGGAATCGAAGTATCGCCAGGCGAATGCATTGAGCGATTTCTCCGACTGTGGTTTTGTCATTGAGAGTGTAATTGAAAACCTCGAAGTGAAAGAAGCCGTCTTTGACCAGATCGAAGCAGCTATCAGGCCTGACGTTCCTCTCGCCAGTAACACCTCCGCCTTGCCGATCTCATTGCTTCAAGGAAAGCGTAAGCACCCTGAACGAATGGTCGGAATGCACTTCGGCGAACCGTGCCATCTGACAAACTTCCTTGAAGTCATTCGCGGAGATCAGACGAATGATGCCACAACGGAAGCGACGATTCAGCTTGGCAAGATGATGGGGAAAGACCCGTCGCTGGTTCAGAAGGACGTCCCTGGGTTCATTGTGAATCGTTTGGGTTACGCACTGTATCGGGAAGCCTTCTGGATGCTCGAACAGGGGGTGGCTGACGTTGAGACCATCGACCGCGCTTTCAGCAATGCGATTTCGATCTGGGCGAACATCGCCGGCCCGTTCCGCTGGATGGATCTCACTGGGATTCCAGCCTATGCGGCGGTGATGGAACGACTCTTCCCAGAGTTGAGCCGATCAACAGAGGTTCCAGCCAAAATGAAGGAACTGGTCGCATCCGGAGCCTTGGGCATCGCAAACGGAAAAGGGTTCTACAACTACACACCAGAAGAGGCAGAACACTGGGAATGTCTGTGGAAAGAGAACGTATGGCGTGTCAACGAATTGCGTCGCGACCTTGAACTTTCCTAATTACTGCAGGGCTCAGCCCGCCGATTTCTGAATTATTTTACATCTGCGATCTCTTGCATGAATTAGACAATTTCATGTATTCCAGATCCGCGAGCGTCATTTTCCGATTTGCAGCAAAGACATAAACATGAAACCGATCATTGATGTGCATTTGGACCTGGCCTGGAGCAGCCTGTTCTGGAACCGCGATTTGACGCTGACGCTTCAGGAGTGTCGTGAATCGGAACGCGGAATGACCGATCATCGGGCTCGTGGGCGATGTACCGTTACCTTCCCAGAAATGCGAAACGGAAACGTCCGTCTCTGTCTGGGAACCGTGCTGGTTCGCTCTAAGCCACATGTTAATCCGCCAGAAGGTGCAACTCGCCGCGATCTCGACTTCCGAAATCAGACGATTGCTTCAGCAATTGGGCACGCACACGTCCAATACTACAGAGAGCTTGAGCAACTCGGTGAGATTCGCATGATCCGCACTCAGGCGGACCTTGAAAGTCACTGGAACGCAACAGACGACACCCGCATCGGGTTGATTCTGGCGATGGAAGGGGCCGACCCAATCACCTCTCCAGATCAAGCTCAGCATTGGTGGGACATGGGCCTCCGCAGCGTTGGCCTCACACACTATGGCCAAGGTCCATACGGAATGGGGACCGGGTTTGAAGGCCCGATCACCGACAAAGGTTACGAACTGCTGAAAGAGTTCGACCGTCTCGGCATGATCGTCGACTTGACTCACAGTGCCGAGCCTGGGTTCTTCCAAATCCTCGATGCGTTCAATGGCCGCGTCTTTGCAAGCCATAATATGGTTCGGGCATTAACACCGGGCGATCGCCAGTTCTCTGATGAACAGCTGAAACGCCTGATCGAGCGTGACGCCGTTATCGGCATGGCACTCGATGCATGGATGCTCTATCCAGGTTGGGTCATTCACGAAACCGATCCAAGCGTCGTCGGACTCGAAGCAGTCGCAAACCACATCGATTACATCTGCCAGATGGCCGGAAACGTCAACAACGTCGGGATCGGAAGCGACCTCGACGGCGGGTTCGGGACAGAGCAGACGCCTCGCGATCTCGACTCAATCGCCGACTTGCACAAGCTCGACGACATCCTGTCACGTCGCGGGTATTCACAGGCAGACATTGAAGCCATCTTCTACGGCAACTATCTGCGATTCTTCTCTCAAGCACTTCCACGGAACTAATACATGACTCTCGGAACACGAGACGCAAAGCTTCAGGGACTCGGATACCCACTGGATCGAACGACTCCAGAAGGATCACTCGTCGACGGGCTGTCGATTGTCAATGACATTGTCTACGCCAGTGGACAGGTGACATTTGATGGCGATGTTCTGACCAGCGTAGGCAAGGTTCCAAGCCAAGTGTCAGAAGAAGACGCGGTTAAAGCAGCGGCCCTGTGCACAGCCAACATCCTGCGATGTGTTCGCAAACACCTGGGATCTCTCGACGCAATTGAACGCGTTGTACGAATCACCGGTTATGTGAACACTGACCTTGATTACACTCGGCAGCACATTGTCATCAACGGGGCATCTCAACTTGTTCGAGATGTCTTCGGTGAGCAAGGACGACATGCGCGAACAGCGTACGGAGTCGCTCAACTTCCGCTGGGTTCATCAGTCGAAGTGGAAATGATTCTCCAGCTGAAAAAGGCATAACAGCCTGTCAGTGAAATGACACAGCTGCATTGACGTAAACGAAGCGGCGGCGTGAGATCTATTCACGCCGCCGCTTTTTTGTCTCGAGACTTCAACCGGCTCAGTTCAGGCCAGAACGATTCTTAATCGTCAGTGGTTCTCTCGCATTGGAGATGGCGATGTCATAGGTGATGTCTCCCTTCTGGTAGAGTTCCAAAAGAGACTGATCCATTGTCCGCATCTGATACTTCTTCCCCGTCTGTAACTCGCTATAGATAAGATGAGGGGTGTGCTCGCGGATGTGATTTCGCACTGCCGGAGTCGCAATACAAACCTCCGCCGCGATCGTGCGTCCTTTTCCATCCGCCCTTGGCAGCAACTTCTGAGAGATAATTGCCTGAAGGCTGTTGGCCAGTTGCACTGTAATTGAATTCTGCTGGCCCGCCGGAAATACGCTATAGATTCGTTGCACAGTCTGGACGGAATCCGGAGTATGCAGCGTTGCCAGAACAAGGTGACCGGTCTCAGCGGCAATCAACGCGGTTTCAATTGTCTCCAGGTCTCTCATTTCCCCGATGACAATGACGTCAGGGTCTTGCCGAAGAACGTGAACGAGAGCGCGTCGGAAGTCTTGAACATCCGACATCACTTCCTGTTGAATGATGATGCTCTTGCGGTTCTCATGAACGAACTCAATCGGGTCTTCAATCGTGATCACCTTGGCCCTGCGTTCCATATTGATCAAATCGATCATATAGTTCAGCGTCGTGGTTTTCCCAACGCCTGTCGGACCGGTCACAAGTATCAGACCATTGGTCTTTCTGGTGAGCTCCTGAATAATCGATGGAATTCCAAGTTCTTCGCCGGTTCGAACTCGCGACTCGCAAATACGAATGGCGACTTCAGGGACACCAGCATGCAGGTAGATGCTGGAACGGTAGCGTCCTACCCCTTCCATGAACTGTGAAAAGCATAACTGCCATTGATCATCGAGGGTCTTACGTGCCTTCTCCGTCAGCATGCCATAGACAATTCTCTTCAATGAATCAGCGTCTAATGGCGGACCTTCGATTGGCCGGATCTCTCCATTGATTCGATACACAGGTGCGAGTCCGCGAACCAGATGCACGTCACTCGCAAAATACGCTCTGGCTCCTTTGAGAATCTTCTCCAGAGTCCATCCACGAGTCACGGTCACCTCTTTCGGAGATGCTAAATCCACATCCATAGCAGGTTGCCTATCAAAAATATCGCTGTGGGAGTCTTCAGCTGGATGAACAGTTAAGAAACGGATCCGAGGCTCGCCTCAGTTCGACCACAGACGACGAATACGATTCCATAATGACATCGACGACTTATTCTTCATGAGCAAGGTAGCTGCGTCCTGATAGTCCGGCTTCAATTCCAGACAGGTTAACACAGTGCGATGCGCCTGAGTTTGCATTCCCAGATCCATCTGACATCGAGCCATGACATACCACGGGTAAGGCGCGGATGAGTCCCGATCAACAGCCAGTTTCGCCTGGATCAGCGCATTACTCGGCTGACGATAATGCCTGTAGATCAGACTGTTCTCTAAAGGCACCAGCCAATCCTCATTGCACCGATTGGCTTTGTCGAAGCAGTGTCTGGCAGTGCTTTGACGACTGGCAAGCAACAGTTCTCCTCGCACTGCCCAGCGAAAAGCCGTCTCCCCCTCCTGATGCATCGCCATATCAATTGTGGCCTGAGCATCTGCCATCTTCGCCTGGCGACAAAGTGACTGTGACCGGGACGCCAGCAATTCCGGGTTCGAAGGAAAGAGCTCCAACGCCTTCTTACTCCATAAGTCGGCTTCCGGATACTCCCCTAATAGAACAAGCATCTGCACCTGTCCTACCCAACAATGAATCTGCGACTTATCTTCTTCTAATGAACGCGAGTAATACTGCAAAGCAGATTCATAAGTTCCAATCCGACGACACTGATCGGCACGCCTCATCCAGGTTTCAGCATCAATCGTCGGCCTTGCATGAACCTGATTCGATTCAAACTCATCAGGCTGTTCAAATTCCAATTTATTAAATCGTGCCATGCTATTCCGTCTCTCCGTCCTGTTGATTCCGCAAAGGTTTCAGATCAGAGAAAGTTCCAACTAAAGATCGAGTTGCGTTTCAGGAACAGGACGCCATCAACATTTGATGTGTCAACGATTGCGATCCGATTTAACGGTTCTACATAATAAGCATTAGGAACTGTCCCAGGGAGAATTAACCAATGCCCCGGAGGAACAACGCCTGATGCTGTAATGTCCATGGGAATCTCCCCGTTTGCAGGACGCAAAGGGGACGCAACTCCATCAACAATGAGATGCCCCTTACTTATTGAGTAACTCTGTCCTTCGCTGGCAAGAATTCGGTCGAATGCCCTTTCTCCGAACCGATATCTCCTCTGCCCATCCGGCCTCCTGACCAAGACATCGCGAACTGGAAGTTGGTAGTAAACAAACCTTCCCACATTCGGCGATGCTGCCTGACTCGAAAAGACCACATCTCCCCGACTGAACTGCCCGACCGATCGAACAATCGTAATCGGATTTATGGATCGCTGTATTGTCAACCAACCGACGGAGTACATAAACATCAAGGCAGTGTACACTACAACAAGATAACCAAATCGTTCCCACGGTCCGTTAACGTCTGACAACAGCAGATGCATCACAGCAATGACGTGCAATCCTAAAGCAAGCCCTAGAACCCATGTCCCCAATGCTGAACCAACTGTGAGCGTAAAAATTAAAATCAATGCAGCATAGACGCCCAGAATGATCTTCCCGGCTTGCTTATATCCACAATAAATATGTGCCCAGCCTGGAACTAACAATCGCACCAAAATGCCGGAAACTGGAAAGTCATCGGCGACATTGACCGCGAGTGTTGACAATCGAATTCTTGAAATCCAATTCCACCGTTCTCGAAATGAAGGGAAAGCGCGCCGAATCTGCTTACGCCCAAATGATGCGCGCGGTGGATGAACGTCGATCTTGATTGCGGACGAGTCGAGAATCGAACGACATCGAACACAACTCGGCTGCCCGGGGATATTTTCAAAATGACAGCTTGGACATTGCATGGAAAGCCCACCCTGACTTACTGATATCGATCGTGAAGATTCTGGTGTTGAGTCACGTCGTGTTCAGATTCATAGAATTCGGTGGTCATCTCCCGATGTTCTTCTGTTCCAATTCCTTGAATGAGAGCCTGAGCGACATCCAAACACTCCTTGCCTTTGATGCCGATGGTACGAACGGTCACTTTCCCATCCGGGGCGATCTCAATTTCAAGTTCTCGCTGCGACATCTTATTCCCTTTGCTAAATACGCATCTCATTAATGCCTGGATCAAATATTCTTAACCCGAATTCGAACTGTTCGATCTGCATCAACCTCTTCATGTACGACCGTCATGTTCTGGTTCTTCATTTCAGTCATAATGCGGTGATAGGCATACTGCTGCGTCACGACTCCAATAAGATCTTCACCGACTTGCTTAAGTTGAGACTTCGAAAGCCCTTCTCCTTCAACACAAACTTTCAACGCTCCCTGACGATCACGACTGAATCGCACCGTCACTCCGTCCTTTTGGACAACGATTTCCTGACCAGGAATCACACCGGTGGCGAGAATCTCACTATTTTCAACTTCAATTTCGGCACGATTTCCGACTTGACGATTCGTTGTGCGACCTGGAGTCTCAACACCACTCACAACTGCATAACCCACCGATCCCACACCAGCGATCACTGCAGCTGAGATCACTGACCAGTTCGCAATCACAATCGGTGCCACAACCAGGACTGTGCTCATCTGATCTCCTTTTCTGAACGTTGTGTTGATTTCGTTGAATCATTCCAGTTCGAGTTTGCGCCTGACGTCAGCACGAACAGTCTGTTCCGAACCAGTGGCAGGTCGGGCTCGACCGGCGGCCCACGTTCGCAACCGGTTCAACTCTTCATTCATGGTTTTTGAAAGCGGAACTGTCTGAGCGATACTCTCCCTGACGATCTCCGTACTCAGTTCCATCTTCTGACTGAATGCATCGAACAACCCGGAAACGATCGACTCTTCAATTTCGGCTCCACTGAACCCATCGCTGGCGGCGGCAAGCTGATCGAGATTGAACTTGGCAGGATCACGTCCACGACGCGCAAGATGAATCCGGAAGACATCATGACGTTCCTCCTGATTGGGAAGGTCCACAAAGAAGATCTCGTCGAGTCGTCCTTTTCGGAGCAATTCCGGCGGCAGATGACTGATATCATTCGCGGTGGCGATCACGAATACCGGAGCGGTCTTCTCAGAAAGCCATGTCAGCAGCGTTCCAAAAACGCGCGATGAGGTTCCGCCATCGCTCCCCCCTGAACTGGATGAACCAGCCAAGGCCTTATCAATTTCGTCGATCCACAGGATCACCGGAGCAACGCTCTCGGCCGTCTGAATCGCTCGCCGTACATTCTCTTCGCTTGATCCGACCAGACTCGTAAACATGCGCCCGACATCGAACCGAAGCAGCGGGAGACGCCACAAACTGGCGACTGACTTCGCAATCAGACTCTTTCCGCAGCCCTGTACCCCCAGCAGAAGCACACCACGTGGAGCAGGTAATCCAAAGCGTGCAGCCTGATCAGAGAACGCAATCGTCCGCTTCCGAAACCACTCTTTCAGGTTTTGTAAACCGGCGACATGACCAAGGCGTTCCTCGGCTTCATAGTATTCCAGCAAACCACTCTTCCTGATGATCTGCTGCTTCTCACTGAAGATCATGTCGATGTCATCGCCGCACAGTTTCCCATCGATCACAATCGTCTTCGCGAAAACATTCTCTGCTTCTCGGAGAGTCAGGCCACGTGCCGCATGCAACAATCGCTCGCGATCAGCCTGATCGATTGCGATTTCAATCGTGCTGTTCTCTTTCACATCCTCAATAATTCGATCCAGTAACGTGTTGAAGTCGCGAGTCGTGGGCAGCGAAAAATCAACGACGGTCACATCCTTCTGCAGTTCTGGAGCAATCTCAACCGTGGGAGCAACAATGACAATCGTTTTGTAAGTATCACGAAGATGAATCGATGCATCGCGCAGGCGTCGAATGACCGAGATATTGCAACGACCCGGTGCCGTAAATGGATGAAAATCTTTTAACAGAAAAATCGCGGGATCAACCTGTTCAATAATGGCATCCAAAGCACCAACGGGGTCCGTTGTTCGTCCCCCGGTTTTCCCTCGTTGCGGTTCCGCTCCGGATTTCACAATCCCTTGAGTCACGCTCCAGACGAAAAGACGTTTGTTCCGTTTCTCCGCAATCTCCTGTAAGAGTTTTTCAACTCGTTCTTCTTCCCAGGTTGAGATGTAAATCACCGGATAACGCGCACGAATCAGGACATCAATTTCCTGCTCCGTACTCAGTTTCAGTCGTGCCGTTTGCTTAGTTGCCGTCTTTTTTGCAGGCAGCGCCGGCTTTGCTGTTTCGGCGACACTTTTGATTTCTTCACTCATTCGGGGATCTCTTGAACGGATTAATTCTTCAACAATGAACCTTCATTCGCGGCATCACTCATGTTGGGCGTTCGCTGACAACGACTGATTCCGCAGCCATACGAGCGATTGACTCAGGATCATGGAGTCCACATGTTTGAAGTAACTCCATCACCTGAGTGGAAGTCCCAAACAGATAGATTCGTCCATCTGGTGCAATCTCAATGTCAGTGCACTCTGCGTCGCTAACAAAGCATTCCTTCATCAACTTTTCTTGAGAGGACGCTGGTGATTTTTGTTCTGATGACTTCATAAGATGACCTCTAATCCAGAAGCCAAAGCGATCGACTTTGCCGTGTCGTATTCTTCCCGAGTAAGACGCCGGGAAAGTTCTTCGAACGAATGCGCGCGCCATCGTGGCAAGTAGCCATTGCGTAAGCTGAAGGCGACTGTCGGGAGAAACTCTGCGAGCCAGCGGACAACAGGGAGAAAGCAACATTCCAGATGGCCCGGCATGAGCAGATGCCGAACAATGAGCCGTCCCTGTTCATTGGCAATCAGCAGATTGCGACTCAGGATCGATGTGTAATTCAGAACGCGAGCAAGGCGTTCAGCACACTGGTCATTCCCGAATTTGAAGTCCGCTACATACGTTGTCACAACGCCGTCGAGCAATCGCAGCACTTCTGGAGTCGAATGAAAATCTGACTTCCAGACAATCGGCGGCAACGTCCGACAGGCAGACATGACCTCAAGAATTCTCGGAAGGTGAATTGTCGGTTCACCCCCAACCCATTGCAGAGTCTTTGCCCCCTGCTCAATCCCCCATTCCGCAAGTTCGCTGAACAAGTCCGCGGTCAACAACTTTCCGCGATTTGGATCAAATGCATTCTGCTCAGCGATGCAGAATGCGCAACGCAGGTCACACCCGGAGAGGTAGAAAAGATGCGACGGGACAAGCTCCGGCTCTTCCCCGACTTCGATTCGATGTCGAAAGAGAAATGCCGAGTCGGTCGCCTTGCAGAGTCCTCGCTCCCCTTTTGAACGAGCGACACGACAGCGATGCTCACAGAGCTCGCAGCATTCATCATGCTGCTGCGATTCTGTAAGTCTCTTATTCCAATCAGGTTGAACGGATAAAGGGCGTATCACTGGCCGGAACCTCCGACTTAAATACGCCCTTTTCTGACTGCTTGTTGGAAGTTTTTATGAGAAATCAGAAATGCACCGACAAGCGAATTACACCTGTGGGAAATACCGAATCAGCTCCTCGTGAAGCGGCGACCCGTTGGTTGCCAACAAATCAGGGACGTCCAGCACGAAGTCGCCACCACCGGTTTGAGTGACTCGCCCGCCTGCTTCACGAACAATCAGAATTCCTGCCGCCATATCCCATGGCTTCAGGCTCTCCGACCAGAACGCATCAACCCGTCCGCAGGCAACAGCACAAAGATTCAGTGCAGCAGAACCTGTTCGCTGAACCGTTTGAGCAACTTCGAGAATATCGAAGAACTTCTTCACAGCAGGATGAGCCCGCGTCACCTTCACTGGCAGACTCGCCATACACATCGCATGGCTGAGTTGGCGATTCTCTGAGACGTGAATCGGTTGGCCGTTCAGTGTAGCCCCTTCACCAATCGCCGCTGAAAACATCTCGTTGCGATTCGGGTCAAAGATGGCTCCTGCAATCACAACGCCGTCCTTCTCCAAACCAATCGACACCGCATAGTAAGGGAACCTGTGAACATAATTCGAGGTTCCATCCAGCGGATCGATGACCCAGCGATAACCTGATTGGCCAGCCGACTGAAACAGGTCTTCTTCGCCCAGATATCCGTGGTCCGGAAACTTGGATTGCAGAAACTCGAAGATCGCCTTCTGAGAGGCAATGTCTGCTTCTGTCACCAGATTCGCAGGGCTTTTCTCGCGAGCAGTAAATTTCTGTCCCCAGGCTTCAAGAACTTCCCCACCGATTCGGGCTCCGTCTTCCGCAATTCGCCGAAAATCCATCTTCGTTCCCGATCCAATACTCAAGCACCGCTTCTGAATGATTCAATTACCATTCGCCAACCTGACGACGCTGTGAATTATGCCAATGCCGCGAATTCAATGCTATCGAGGAATCTCCGCAACAGGGATGAATCAAGATCTGCTTGCGTGGCATAGAGCAGTTTGCTCTACCGAGTGCCCGCGCAGCGGCCGTTTTGGATTGATGAAACGCAACTCGCCGCGTGGCGGAAGCGTCGAGATGATTTCGCAAGGTGATTTAAGTCTCAAGAGATTCCAGGTGGCTCTGATCCCTCGGGAACAAGCTGATCGAGTTGCAGACTGACGAGCTGACGACCTTCATCAAAAACGTCGACGACAGACTCAGGCAATGGCGGAAGGGAAACTCGTTTCATGACTTGATTGAGCCGCCATCGCAATCGGTCATTGTCGAGATAGTCAAACAGGAACCGCTCTTTGACAAACAGTGGGAGTAATCTGGCCAAATCGTCCGCAGGTTTTGTGGCGAGTGCTGAAACAACGTCTGCAACACGCTTCGCATCAATCTCCCGAAAGTTCTCGTAATATTGATGAATCGCACGCTCATTTCGGGCGATCAACTCGGCATCGATCAGCAGTTCAAGAACGATGTGTCCGAGAAAGCCGCAGTGCCAGACACCTTCTGAACCCAGATTTTCTCTAAAAGACCGCGCGAGTGAATTATTTGCTTCAATGAAAGACGCGGTGTTGTGAAACCAGTGATCATCATCAAGGTGTTGAAGAATCCCCAATCCGATCTCTCGGTCTTCACCTTGAAGAGATTCAAGAGAAGCTGCCACCGACTTCCGTCGAACCCGACATTGTCGATCAACGACATTCAACCAGTCAGGAACGGAAACCCCACAGACAAACCAGGGTCGATCAAGAAAACGAATGGCATGAGCAAAATAATTCACAGGACGCTATTGCCTTTCAGAATTGAGCACAGCCTCGGCAACAGAGGGCATCCTGCGAAAGTTCTGAAAGCCACAACAGATGACATCAGATATTCAACAAGGTGTTTTCCCGGGAAAATCTCAATCAACCTGCGTCGCCATGCACACGTTCAATTGCATTCCGTAGTTCACGTAAATTCACAGAGGCTTTCAGAATGATTGCGTGTGAATTCCGTTCGACAACCGGAATTTTCTGTCCCTGATGAGATTCGCCTAAGATGGCAACCACGGCGACGTTCTGATCTTTTGTCTGGGAAACGGCCTGTGCAAAATCGTTCAGGACTCGATCACCAAGAGAATCCCCAAACAGAATGATCGCGCGTGGCGTCATCGTTTTCAGACGAGCGATGGCTCGATCTGCATCCGTTAACAGCACGACACGATAGCCATGTTTTGTGAAATAATCTCTCAGGACATCCTGACGGCTGGGACGAGATTCAACAATCAGCACAACTTTGGCATCCGCCTGAATCGCCGTTTTCGTCGGGGCTCCCTGTTCGACGTGCCCTAATTCTTTCAATGCCTGCTCAAGATCGGCGATTGCCTCCGTGGGAGACTGATACCGAAGCGCGGGGTTCGTCTTCAGCAGTTTGTCGACGACGCTCGTAACACAGCGGGGCAACGAGGCATCGATCGTGGAGACGGGTTGAATGTCGCGGTAACGGCTGAAATTCTTCCGTTCATCGCGGCTTTTGGTTCGCGGATACGGAGGCTCGCCTGTCAGCAGTTCATAAAGAATCGTCCCCAGAAAGAAGAGGTCACTTCTCGGGTCGTTCTTCGGAGCCCCGGTATTCTTCTCCAGCGTCGAGTACTCCAGCGCCTGCGCGAGTTCCTCATTGCTGATCCGTGACATCGCCGCATCATCAGCAGCCAGTCCAAAGTCGATCAGTTTTGCAACTCCCTGACTACTCATCAGGACGTTCGTTGTCTTCATGTCCCGATGCGTAAGCCCCAGCTTTAAGGCCGCTTCAAGGGCTCGACAGATATGCAGCGAGTACTGCACCGCTTCCACAGGAGAGAGTTTGCCACGGATCTTAAGGAAGTCGCGAAGATTTCCCCCTTCGACAAACTCCATTGTGATGTAGTGGAACTTGCCGGATTGCCCGACTTCGAAAATCGGCACAATATTGGGATGTTTCAACCGCTTTCCTAGTTCCCCTTCACGGCGAAACAACTGGATCGTCGCAGGGTCCTTTGTCCACCGGTCACGCAGAATTTTAATACCGATCATCTGCCCGTTATCGAGTCGTGCCCCTCGATAAAGCCTGGCGAAGCTGCCGGCCGCATTCTGATACATCAGCTTACAACCACCGATGATCAGACTTGCCGCATCCCCCTTTTCAATCTTCGTGATCTGATAAGACGTAATCAGGCTTTGCTGTTCCAGAATCTTAAGGAGATCCGAATCAGATCCCGTTCTGGGAAGCTGCGATCGACACCGCTGCATCTCTTCGGCAGAAACCAATTGCAGTTGAATCAGTTGCCGGGCGAGCCTGTCAATCGTTTCCATTTCATTCGACATGGATCTGAATCTACTCCGGGGCGGCGAGTCTATTTGAAACCGATTCTTCCAGAGGATTCATCGGGATCTGACCGCTTTATGAACAATGTCAATCAGTAACGAACAGGGCCCGCTTCGAAGGCAGCATGACAGGAGAACCTCATATTAGAAGCGTTCTATGCTTTCCGTCAATTTCCCATTACATGACGAATCATGAAATCACTAATTCATCTCTCAGGAACCGAACATCAGTCAGTATCGCACAGATGGGTTCAACAAGATTCGTATTCGAAAACAAACCTCCTCAAACGCAACACGCCGTTCGTATTTCACGAACGGCGTGTTGGAAAATCAGTACAAATGGTCGCTCAAAACGAACGGCCTCACAGTGACATCAAATCACAGTGACATCAAAGTTGTTGATGCCACTCCTGCAACGTCTTCACCTGAGGAGCTGGGTTCTTGTAGATGTACTCAATCGCCTGCACCATCGCATTGCAGCCAGGCATTGTCGTAACACACGGAACACCGTAACTCACGGCTGTCGAACGGATGCGTCCTTCTTCAGTACGGCTACCATGGCCACTCGGTGTATTGAAGATGAACTGAACATCGCCGTTGACCATGAAGTCGATGAGGTTGGGGCGTCCTTCCTGCACTTTCTTGATCGTTTCGACTTCGATACCAGCATCGGTAAGAACCTTTGCCGTTCCTGCGGTCGAAATAATCCGGAAGCCCAATTCTCTGAGCTTTCTGGCAGGCTCAATCATCGCCTGTTTATGCTCACCAGCCATGCTGATGAAGACCGTTCCGGTGTGAGGGAACTCAATTCCGGCTGCGATCTGACTCTTGGCAAATGCTGCTGCGAAATCGTCGTCGATTCCCATCACTTCGCCGGTCGATCGCATTTCTGGACCGAGAATAATGTCAACACCAGAGAATCGTGCGAACGGGAGAACACTCTCTTTGACCGAGATGTGCTTCGGCCACACTTCTTTGGTATAGCCCTGCTGCTTCAGCGTGACGCCGGCCATCACCTTTGCCGCCATGCCTGCCAATGGCAACCCTGTTGCCTTGGAGACGAACGGACTGGTTCGGGATGCTCGTGGATTCACCTCAAGCATATAAACGTCGTACTGAGGGCCGCTCGCGCCTTCGGTCTTCTTGACCGCGAACTGAATGTTCATCAGTCCGCAGACTTTCAATTCGCGGGCAAGTGCGTACGTCGCTTCTTTGATTTCCTGAATGACAGACTGTGGAAGCGAATACGGAGGCAACGCACAAGCTGAGTCTCCAGAGTGAACCCCGGCCTCTTCAATGTGCTCCATGACTCCACCAACGAGGGTCGTTTCCCCGTCGCTGATGGCATCCACATCCACTTCAATTGCGTCTTGCAGGAACTTGTCAATCAAAACCGGGTGGTCTGGCGACGCATCCACAGCTTCGGTCATATAGCGAGACAACTGTGCTTCGTCGTGGCAAATTTCCATTGCCCGACCGCCCAGGACGTAACTTGGACGCACCAGAACCGGGTATCCGATTCGTGCAGCCTGAGCGCGGGCTCCTTCGCTGTCTGTCGCAATCCCGTTCGGTGGCTGACGCAGGTTCAGCTTCTCCAGAATCAACTGGAAGCGTTCCCGGTCTTCAGCAGCATCGATCGAATCCGGGCTGGTTCCGATGATTGGAACACCAGCGGCTTCCAGACCACGTGCCAGATTCAGAGGAGTTTGTCCCCCGAACTGGACGATCACCCCGTCGGGATTGATCTTGTCGCAAACGTTCAACACATCTTCGGTCGTCAGTGGTTCGAAGAACAACAGATCCGAGGTGTCATAGTCGGTCGACACGGTCTCTGGATTGGAGTTGATCATGACGCTTTCGATGCCCAGTTCCCGCATTGCCATCGATGCGTGGCAGCAGCAGTAATCGAATTCGATCCCCTGCCCGATGCGGTTTGGTCCACCACCAAGGATGACAATTCTCTTCCTGTCCCCCTTTGCTGGTGTTTCATCTTCGGTTTCGTATGTGCTGTAGTAGTACGGGGTATAAGCCTCGAACTCAGCAGCACAGGTATCAACCTGTTTGAAGGTCGCGACGATTCCAAGTTTCTTGCGGTAGGCACGAACATCCATCTCTGTGGAGTTCCACCAGCCAGCCAGTTGCCGATCTGAGTAGCCGTTCCGCTTGAATCTCCACATCTGATCCTTTGTGACATCCTGCAATCGCTTGATGGCACAAATCTCGTCTTCCATTGCGACCAAATCTCGCAACTGACGCAGGAACCAAGGGTCAATGGATGTCAGCGAGTAGATTTCATCCAGCGTAAAGCCGGCTTTAATCGCGTATCGCAAGTAGAACATTCGTTCGGCGTTTGGAATCGAGAGCTTGCTGCGGATAATCTCCACTGCAGGCTGAGCTTCGGTTCCCCAAAGGTCTTTCTTTCCTCCGCCCAGCCCAAACAGACCGATTTCCAGCCCACGAATCGCCTTCTGCAGCGATTCCTTGAACGTCCGGCCAATCGCCATCGTCTCCCCGACAGACTTCATCTGCACGGTGAGTGTCGGATCTGCATCCGGAAACTTTTCAAAGGTCCAGCGTGGGAACTTCGTCACCACATAGTCGATCGTTGGCTCGAAGCAGGCCAGCGTTTCGCGGGTGATGTCGTTTGGAATTTCATCAAGGCGATAACCGACAGCGAGTTTCGCAGCGATCTTCGCAATCGGGAAGCCGGTTGCCTTAGACGCGAGAGCACTGGAACGGCTCACGCGAGGATTCATTTCAATCACAACCATGCGCCCGTTTTGCGGGTTGATTGCGAACTGAACGTTTGATCCGCCGGTTTCGACCCCGATCTCTCGAATACAGGCAAACGTGGCATCACGCATGCGCTGATATTCTTTGTCGGTCAGCGTCTGAATTGGAGCAACCGTGATCGAGTCCCCGGTGTGAACTCCCATTGGATCGAAGTTTTCGATGGAGCAGATGATCACGCAGTTATCAGCGCAATCTCTCATGACTTCCATCTCGTACTCTTTCCAGCCGAGTACGGATTCTTCGAGCAGAACCTCATTGATTGGAGAGAGTTTCAGACCGTTTCGAACACGTTCTTCAAACTCTTCCTTGTTGTACGCGATTCCGCCCCCTTGACCGCCAAGTGTATAACTCGGGCGAATAATGATCGGCAAACCGATTTCGCGGACAGCGGCCCGTGCGTCCTGCATGTTGCGGACCACGAATGATCGCGGCACATCGAGCCCGATCTTGATCATGGCCTCTTTGAAGGAATCGCGTCCTTCCGCCTTGGCGATCACCTCGGCTTTTGCGCCGATCATCTCGATCCCCAATTGATCGAGAATTCCCCGGCGGTGCAAGTCCATCGCGGTATTCAGCGCGGTCTGGCCACCGAGTGTCGGCAACAAAGCACACGGCTTTTCCCGTTCGAGAATCTTGGCGACATACTGCCAAGTAATTGGCTCAATGTACGTCCGGTCCGCAGTTTGCGGATCGGTCATAATTGTTGCTGGATTCGAGTTCACCAGAACGACTTCGTAACCTTCGTCACGGAGCGCTTTGCAGGCTTGAGTCCCTGAATAGTCAAACTCGCATGCCTGCCCAATTACGATCGGACCAGCACCAATAATCAAGATTTTCTTTAGATCGTCACGTCGTGGCACTGTTGCGCAAGTCCTTCCTGAGACTCGTCATCGATTGCCTCCAGTCGGGGCAGAGTATCCCCCTGACTGGGTTTGTGATTCGGACCAGGGGGCAATCTGTCCCCTTTCCCCGCTCGCACCTGAAGGGCGCAAATTTCTCCAAAGCTATCAATCTCTCGCTCTGATTCAAGCGAGTCCAAGACGATTTGATCGGAACAATTTACTCAAAATCGATTCAGGGCTCCATTTCACCTGAAAATGACCTGAATTAACGCGCAAGAACGAATTTCGCATCAAACTCACCCGATATACGACCATCTCAGTGGCCACAAAACAGGACAGGCCCCCTCCTGCTTAGGCCCGCAACGCTCCCGATGAGACACCGATTTCAGAATTCCACCCGACTGCTGAGATCAGCGGACTGCAGCAAGACCAGTAAAGTTCTCCATCAAATCACAACGACAGACGCAAAAGAGCATGAAGCTGTTTGAACAGCACGAACTGTCATGGTCTACTACCAGTTCAGGAACTGAATACAGCAACACTCAGGTTTGCCCGACGAAACCAAGGCAATTCCCCCCTGAGAGGCAGCCCTGAGACAATCAAGAATCTCGGCGGGCCAGGCAGAGACGTCACCAGGGAATGACTGGTTGTGACGGAGGTGCCGACGACCAGAAGCGTCGCGATTGTCGACGAGGAATGGGCTGGCTGGTTTTGTCTGTCATACTCGAATCATCAGGAGAACAATTATGGTTCGCACCGCATCAACAATGTTGTCACTCGGTAGTCCAGCTCCACATTTTTCACTACCAAATGTTGATGGATCAATTGTTTCCCTCTCAGATTTCGAGAACAAGCCATTCCTCGCAATCTTCATGTGCAACCATTGCCCATACGTCAAACACCTGCGTTCCGCCCTCGCGGAATTCGGAAAAGAATACGGGCAACGTGGGCTCGCCATTGTCGGGATCAGTTCGAACGATGTCGACGCGTATCCTCAGGACGGCCCAGAATTGATGAAGACGGAAGCCCAGGAAGCCGGATACACATTCCCTTATCTGTACGACGCCACACAGGAAGTCGCACATGCGTATCGGGCTGCCTGCACTCCAGACTTCTTCCTCTTTGACAAAGCCCACAAGCTCATCTACCGCGGGCAATTTGACAACAGCCGTCCGAAGTCCGACATTCCGATCACCGGAGCCGATTTACGCGCCGCCGTCGATGCCGTGCTTGAAGGTGAGCCGATTACCGGTCAACAAATGCCAAGCATCGGCTGCAACATCAAGTGGAAGCCTGGCAACGAACCAGACTACTTCACCGGAGTCGCTGCAAACTAGACCGTATCGGTCTATCAGGTGACCACCCAAAGCCCTCAGCCAAAGCGGATCAGCAAAGTTCCAAGAGGTGTGGTTTCAAAACCGACTGCTGGATTGATTTGGGAGGGCGAAGCTCCTGCTGAGCCGCATGGTGATCACGCGGTCTCTGGATTGTGGCTCGGCAGGAGCCTCGCCCTCCCGGTTGTGAAACGAATTCATGGCGACGAATTCCGTCTCACGGGGTTGGTTCCCAAATTGAAACGCCGTCCAAAGACCATGGTTATGTTGTCGTCCGACTTTGGCCCCACGGCCTCACTTGAAACACTGCAGCGACGCTCCAGACTGCTTGCTGAATTGCGAAGATTCTTCACAGACCAAGATTACTGGGAAGCACAAACGCCGGTTCTGTCCCACGATTGCTGCGTGGATGCGTGGATCGATCCCTTTGCGGTTCCAATTGGCCATGACGAGATTGGATACCTGCAAACGTCACCAGAATTCGCGTTAAAACGATTGCTGTGCGCCGGCGCGGACAAGGTCTTTGAGGTGGCCAGAGTCTTTCGCCAGGAAGAACTTGGCCCAAGGCATAACCCTGAATTCACGATGATCGAGTGGTATCAACGGGGAGACGACCACCATGCTCAGATCTCCTTCGTTGAACAGCTGATTCGTGATCTGGACACGTTCGCACAAACGCACACATGGAACTCACAACGATCTGAAACCCCGGATTTTCACAGGCTTTCCTACGAAGACGCCTTCGTCCGGTTTGCAGAAGTTTCCCCCTCTTCCGCAAGCCTGAAAGAGCTGGCGGATGTCGCGAGGAAGTCCACCAATCCTCTGCCAGCTGGCATCGAGACAGACCGCGATGGCCTGCTCAATCTGATTCTCGCCGATCAAGTTGAACCGGGGCTGGCAGCGCTGAGAGCCGTTTTCCTCTATGACTACCCTGCGAGTCAGGCCGCACTGGCTCGCATTCGCCACGAGGCCATGCCTGTCGCAGAACGCTTCGAGCTCTATCTTGATGGAATCGAAATCTGTAACGGCTATCACGAACTGACAGACCCTGATGAACAGCAGGTTCGCATGGTCAGCCAGAATCAGAAACGGGAACTCGCCAGGAAAGCACCGATCCCCGACGATAGCCGGCTGATTCAATTCATGAAGGCCAACCCGCTACCGCAGTGTGCAGGCGTTGCACTCGGCTTCGACCGCCTCGCGATGTGGATTCTGGGACTTCCAACGATCCAGCAAGTAATCGCCTTTCCGTTTGATCGGGCGTAACACAAGCATGTCCTACGACATGCTCTATCACGCCCTATCGAAGCCCACCACCAATCGAAGCCTCGGTGCGAATCCGAGGACAAACAATCGATTACATGCCGTCCGGGCGGTGAGGTTCAAACATCGTTCGACGGCGACGTTCCAGTCGACGGACGTTTTCTCGTGCCTGGCGATACAGTTCTTCCTGCGCACGCACTGTCGGCGCATCAGGTATCTGGACCCGCTCATAGAGCCCGTTCGGCTTCAACTCCGAGGCTTTCACTGTATCGCGGAAATAGACCAGCAGAATCTCCATCAGCCGTTGGCGACAGTGTTCTGATTCAACGGGAACCAGGAGTTCTTTGCGATGATCCAGATTTCGCGCCATCCAGTCGGCACTGGAGATGAACAGCTTTGGATCACCTCCATGATGGAAATAAAGAATTCGAGCGTGTTCCAGAAATCGGTCGACAACGCTGACCACTCGAATATTCTCGCTCAACCCTGGAATTCCTGGCTTCAGACAGCAGATCCCCCGAATATTCAAAAGGACTTCAACCCCCGCCTGAGATGCCTCATACAGTGCATTAATCAGAGTGGTATCTGTCAGAGCATTCAGTTTGAGAATGATTCTGGCATCATCGCCATCCTGCTTGCGTCCGGTCTCGCTTTCCACCAGTTCGACGAGCGTATCACGCAAACGCAGCGGCGCGGCCGCAATCTTGCGATAGCTGTACGGTGGCTGTGAATATCCGGTCAACGCATTGAAGAATGCCAGAGCATCGACCCCCATGTCTTCATTACTCGTCAAAAACGATGCGTCGCTGTAAATACGGGCAGTCGTTTCGTTGTAGTTCCCGGTTCCGAAGTGAAGATAGCGCTGAATCCCATGCGGTTCGCGGCGCACGATGATGCAGATCTTGGCATGTGTTTTGAGGCCTTTGACCCCATAAATCACCTGTGCCCCACGTGCTTCCAATTCTGCGGCCTGCTTGAGATTCCTCTCTTCATCAAATCGGGCTTTCAGTTCCAGAAGAACGGTCACATGCTTCCCGTTTTCAACAGCACGCAGCAACGCTTTCACAATCTGACTGTCACGACTGATGCGATACAGAGTTTGCTTGATCGCAATCACATCCGGATCGTCCGCCGCCTCTTCAATAAGACGGACGACTGGCTCATAGTTCTCATAAGGATGGTAAAGCAGCACATCCCGATCGGCGAGCACGTCAAACATCAGCTCTTCTGAAGGCACCTGTGGAGAATTGACAGGCGGCCACGGTTCGTCACGAAGATTCTCAAACCCTCGCCGTCCAGCAATCTCAAGAAGTGATCCCAGATCAACCGGGCCGGGAACAACCATGACCTGTTCATCGGTCACATTCAGTTGTGTTTTCAGAAAGGCTCTTACCTGTTCCGAAGACGACTGATCAATCTCCAGACGGATACATTCCGCTGACGTTCTTGCTCGCAGGACATCAGCCATATTCCAGGCGAGACCATAGGGAGTCAGTTCCTGAACTTCGATCTCCGCATTTCTCGTGATGCGGAATGGCACGCATTCGTCTACGTTTTCGCCGGGGAAGAAGTCGGCAATATTCATTGCAACGACATCTTCAAGATGCATATATGCCAACCCTTTTTCCGATGGGACTGTGATGAATCGTGACAGGATCTTCCCCATCGGGATCAGGGCAAATCGCTGCATCGGAGAAGGCGCACCGTCTGCTTCCTGAAGATGCGGGAGACGCACACACAGGCTGAGCATCTGGTTTGCCAGCAATGGAAAAGGAACTCCCTCGTCCAGCGCCATTGGAGTCAAAACAGAATAGATCTCCTGATCGAAAATCTGGCGAACAAGACGTCGCTGTGTCGTGTTCAGTTGAGACGGCAGCAGTCGTTGAATGCCTTGCTCGGCCAGCTTCGGAATCAGTTCCCCCATATAACAGCGATACTGATCCTCCACCATCTGGGCAACCCGTTCACGCACCCGTTCAAGCTGCTGCGAAGGAGTCAACCCGGACGCCGCCGGACGCTCCATTTCTGCGTCAACCAGTGTCGTCAGCGCCCCCACACGCACCCGAAAGAACTCATCCAGATTCGAACACGAGATGGCAACAAATTTCAGGCGTTCCAACAGCGGAACCTGAGGGTCCATCGCCTCGTTCAGAACTCGCTGGTTAAATTCCAGCCAGCTCAATTCGCGATCAAAAAAGTTGGTTGTCGAATCGGCGTTCATACGGATATCCGGCAAACATTCCACAGGCGGAAAACCACCTGTAGAAAAAGACGAATTACATGCAATAGGCAGGACTGGAACCCAAACATCAGCTGACTTCCTCCCTGGGACTCAGCCGATCTTGTCACACGTTGTATCGATTTCCCTGTCGCACTCTCTAGATCAGTTTACTGGTCGCTGGCCGAGTCATGCCGGACAGCCACAACAGTCTCAAACTGGCACTCAGTCCACGATGAAGCACCAGGCCAGGCACGGATTTGAGATTCGTTTCGAAATTCAATTTTGAATTGAAACGGGTTATGCCTGCTCGGAAGACAACAACGTCACAACCAGATTGAAAATGTTGAACAACATGTGAATCAACACCACAGTCAAATAACTGCGGCGATAGTGGTAAACCGTTCCCAAAATCACAGCGAAGGCGAGCAACGGAATCGCATCAGGAAATCCATGAACCAGTGCGAACAAAATAGAACTGATTCCAATTGCGACCCAGGCTGGCAGAAACTCGGCCAACGAATTCTGCAGAATCACACGAAACAGCAATTCTTCCAGCAACGGAGCGACAATCGCGGCAGAGAGAAACACAAGCATCGTAATCTCTCCCCAGCCTGCCTCTTGAAGGAGTTTCAGCAAGGGATGAATCTTCTCTTCAGTGCGCAAAGAAGACGACGCCAGTAACAACAGGACAACGGGAAACGCAGAGGCGATAAACCCTTTCACCCCATCTCGGATCTGTCCCAGAAATCCATCCAGATGAAACCCCAACCGGTGTAACTGCGTGACAGATTTCGCGCCAAACAAAATCGACGCAAACAGCATCGGCATAATGGTCACCTTCGTTTTGAGGTCACCTTTCATCATCAGGATCAGGTCATCCTCACTCGGTGCTCCCATCATCGGTCCCGTCTGGGCGATGATTGAAAATGCCGAATAAACTGTGGCCCCGATATAGATAAAGAGCATGGCAATTGCTGCTCTCGGGACACGGACTTTCTGGTCTTCAAATCGAGGCTGAATCAGGACGCCGGATTGTCTCCAACTCTTCAGCAAAACGCCCCAATACGCTGCGCTGATTGCAATTAAAGCAATCGATGCAACATTGACAGCCAAATTGATCAATTCCGTCTGAGACACTCTTGCTCCTGCACGCCGCAATTTCAGGCCGAACACGTGGTCGAAAACTGGCCTGAGGTTCGTTTTTCCTCATAACCACCCCGAACACTCTGCCTTTTCAGTTCCTGTTTAATCTCTGCAAAACCCCTCTATTGCAACGATTTCGGAGGAAATCAGCAAGGGGCTCCGTTGCGAATCAACCGTCATTCTTCGACTGTATCGCTGTCTCCGAATCGCCCGTCCAGCCTGATAAGCTCAGGTTTTCCTAACAGTTTTCCCCACCGCCCTGATTGAACATGCTACAGCACTCCAGGCAACATCCCTGGGACATCCTGTCGAACTTCTGCGGAGGAACGATGCAATATCGCTGGAATTCGGTACAGGGGGCTGTTATCACTCTGTAACATAGAGATGGTCCGTTATTCCGAATCCAGTCGATGCAGTAGAGGAGCCTCGCATGTCATTTCACGTTGGTGAAGCTTTGGTAGGTGAAGGGAACGAGGTTGCCCATATCGACCTGCTGATCGGTGATAAGAGCGGCCCAGTCGGGACCGCATTCGCCAACGCACTCGCCACCCAGTCAAAAGGTCACAGCAGCCTGTTGGCCGTACTGGAGCCAAACCTGGCCGTCAAACCAGCAACGGTCATGATCACCAAAGTGACCATCAAAGGTGCCAAGCAAGCTGTCCAGATGTTCGGGCCAGCTCAGCGCGCCGTCGCTGACGCTGTTGCCAACAGTGTTCAGGAAGGCATCATTCCACAAGATCAAGCCGACAAACTGTGCATCGTTTGCGGTGTCTTCATTCACTGGGAAGCAGAAGACGATCAGAAGATCTATCAGTACAACTACGAAGCAACAAAGCTGTCCATCGCCCGTGCGATGAAAGATGAGCCAAGCATCGCTGAAGTTCTGGAAAAGAAGGACTCTTCAAGCCATCCATTCTTCAGCAAGAACTAACACCTCAACCGTGTTGGACGCCTGTTGATCCAAACGAGTCGTACCGTTTCAACGTTACGACTCGTTTCGCTGATTTCAAACTGCTTTCAAGATCACTTCACAGGTGATCTCTCGAAATTCGGGGCAATGCAGAGTCAGACTGAACCGCAATCGAGGTTCAGAGGTAGCCGAAAGTTGGCTCAATGAAAGCCGAATCATGAAGCGAATTCTGCTGCAACTCGACACCGATCCGATTCCATCGACATTCGACCGAATCGTCGCACTTGATGCTGGAGTCGACGAGGTCATCAGCCTCGGTGGAATCACTGCGGAAAACGTGGTTCCGGTCGTTCACGGGGCCATCTTCACGCGAAAGCCGGATGACCTGAAGAACACCGCCATTTTTATTGGTGGCAGCACGCTGGAAGCGGCTGAAAAAGTCTTCGCAACCGTCCGACAAACATTTCTCGGGCCTCTTTCCGTCTCGGTCATGATTGATCCCAACGGCGCAACGACGACTGCTGCGGCGGCAGTGCGATCAGTCGTCACACACTTTCCAGTCAAAAGCAAGGATGTCCTTGTGCTGGGAGCCACTGGCCCGGTTGGTCAACGTACCGCGTTAATTCTGGCAAGCCTCGGGGCCAAAGTTCGTGTTTCGTCACGCAACATGCAACGAGCTGAAGCAGTCGCCTCCTCAATTCGCAACCGAATCGAAGGGGCCACAGTGATCCCTTGCGATTGCTCCGACGATGGCTTGGCAGCTGCCGTCGACAATGCGGACGTGATCATTTCCGCGGGCGCCGCAGGGGCCGGATTCCTCAAGGAAGCGGAGTGGCAAAGTATTGAGACACTGAAAGTCGCGATTGACCTCAATGCTGTTCCCCCTGCCGGGCTGGAAGGAATCCCTGCAGCAGCAAAAGGGACTGAACACGGCGGTAAAGTGATCTATGGAGCTCTGGGAGTCGGAAGCCTGAAGATGAAAGTCCACAAGGCCGCCATCGAGAAACTTTTCACGGCCAATCATCTGATACTCGACTCGCAGGAAATCTACGCCCTCAGCGAAGACCTGTAGCCCTTGCAACTGACGTCGGGCATCTTTACTGCCCAATCGGAAACGTCTTTGCACCAAGAAAAAGACCTGCCGATGTCTCGATGAAACGAAACACCGACAGGTCAGCAGACTACGGTTCAGAACTAATTCACATGTTCGCGATTACGTCGAACGAGACCAGCGAACCCCTTCTTTTCCGTCTTCGACAGTGACCTTCAACTCGGTCAGCTTGTCGCGAATCTTGTCAGCGACGGCCCAGTTCTTTGTGGCACGTGCTTCTTTGCGGATCTCAAGAATCAGATCCATCAGGCCATTCACAAACTGATCGTCGGCACCAGCACTCTTCTGCTGAGCAATCCGGAAGACGCCAAGCGTATTCGCCAATTCCTTGAACAGTGAGAGCAACGCAGTGAGTTGAGCCTTCTGCTCCGCTGTTGCTGCTTCCTCAAGCTTATTCTGGGTGATGAACCCATTGATTGTGCGGCGCAGTTCAAACAGCATTCCGATCGCACCGCCGGTATTGAAATCGTCGTCCATCGCTTCCCAGAAGCGATCACGCAGATCAGTTACTGTTCCTACCAAATCAGCTGGCAGTGATTCCGCAGCGACTGAGCCACTACGCACAGTCGACGCAGGAAGATCGTAGAAGCTTGTGCCGAGAATGCGTTGAACAGTTTCGAACAACCGGTAGAACCCTTCCATCGCCTTGCCGGTATTCGCGATGTTCTCCAACGAGAAATCGATTGGGCTGCGATAGTGAGTTGAAAGCAGGAAGAACCGCACAACCTCTGGAGCATGGTGAGCAAACACCGCGGTTTTCACGGACTCAGCACCAGCGGACCCCGCCAACTTGCCGGCGATCTGTGCATCGTGATTGCACTCAACATCACCATGCTTGTCGTGACCGCCGCCGACTTTGCCGGTGTTCTTCCCGGACTGCATCAGACCGTTGTGCAGCCAGTATTTTACAAAGGTTTTGCCGCTTGCGGACTCGGACTGAGCGAGTTCGTTTTCGTGGTGCGGGAACATCAGGTCCAAGCCGCCGCCGTGAATATCAATCGAATCGCCCAGCAGTTTGCTGCTCATCGCGGAACATTCGATGTGCCAACCTGGTCGCCCTGGTCCCCATGGACTGTCCCAAGCCGGTTCGCCAGCTTTTGATGATTTCCAAAGTGCGAAGTCCGCTGGATTCTGCTTGCGGTCATTCGCCTCAACGCGAGTTCCCGCCAGCATCTGCTCGACACTGCGTCCGCTCAATTTTCCGTAGTCGGCGTCCTGAGTCACAGCGAAGTAGACGTCGCCATTCAATGGGTACGCAGCGCCGCGATCGATCAACGCCTGAATCATCTCCTGCATCGCCCCGATATAGTCGGTGGCGTATGGGAAATGGTCGATCGTATCGACACCCATCAATTTCAGGTTGTCGAAGTAATCTTCGGTCATCTTCTCAGCCAACGCCTTGACTTCCATGCCAAGTTCAGTGGCTTTGTTGATCAGCTTGTCGTCAACGTCAGTAATATTGACGACGAATTTCACCTGATACCCGGAATAGGTCAGATAGCGTTTGATCGTGTCGAAGATGACAGGACCAACCATGTGACCAATGTGAGCAGGTTTGTAGACAGTCGGGCCGCAGAGATACATCGAAACCTTGCCAGGCTCGATTGTCTTGAACTCTTCCTTCTGACGGGAAAGTGTGTTGTAAACGCGAAGCGACATTTCCGGGGGCCTTCCATGCGGACACTTGACTCAGGTAAGGCGACATGCCGCGTCACCTCTCCACCTGGCAATCACAGAAGATTAGCGACTTTACGGGAATTGAGCCAAGGGAAGTCACCGAAACCGCACCCGACATCGGCCAAACCAGCAGAAGTCCGCCGCA
>JBEBTF010000008.1:0-43175 GCA_040393865.1 Planctomicrobium piriforme
TCTTCGAAACAATCTTTGAAGTGCTCGACTATGAAGAGTTGAGCATGTTCGCCGCTTACGGCGGGTTTCCGATTCGATACCCTCACTGGCGATTTGGGGCACAGTATGACGAACTGATGAAGAGCTATTCTTATGGATTATCTAAAATCTATGAAATGGTGATCAACACTGATCCGTGCTATGCATATCTGCTCTCGGCCAATGCTCTCGGCGACCAGAAGCTGGTGATCGCTCACGTTTATGGGCATTGCGACTTCTTTAAGAACAACGCCTGGTTCGCGCATACAAATCGCAAAATGCTTGACCAGATGGCGAATCATGCCTCTCGGGTGAATCGCTATATCGATCGCATCGGCTATGAACCGGTCGAGCGGTTCATTGATGCATGCCTTTCACTGGAGAACCTGATCGATCCTCATTCTCCTTTCATCAGACGCCGCCCTGCCCCATTAAGTGCAGAAGAGATCAAGAAAGCAACCGAGGAAAAGCACCGCAATGAAGACCATCCGACCTGGGCGCGCACACCGGGAAAGTTCTCATCCAAAGACTACATGGACCCCTTCATCAACCCTCCGGATGTTCTTGAACAGGCACAAACGGCTCTGATATTGAAGCAGGAAAACCTGGAAGCGAAACGTTCATTTCCGGATAAGCCACAACGCGACGTTCTTCTTTTCCTGCTCGAACATGCTCCGCTACGAGACTGGCAACACGACATTCTGGCGATGATCCGTGATGAAGCGTACTACTTCGCACCACAGGGACAAACCAAGATCATGAATGAAGGTTGGGCCAGCTATTGGCACTCAACCATCATGACAAAGCACGGCCTGACAGACGCCGAAATTATTGACTATGCCGACCATCATTCCGGAACAATGGCGATGAGCCCACAACGGCTCAATCCTTACAAGATCGGCATCGAATTGTTTCGGGACATCGAAGACCGCTGGAATAAAGGACAATTCGGAGCAGAGTGGGAGGAATGTGAAAATGAAGAGGCCAAGCGACGCTGGGACAAACAACTCGGGCTCGGTCGCGAGAAGATCTTCGAGGTCCGCAAAATCCACAACGACCTGACCTTCATCGATACATTTCTGACTGAAGATTTCTGTCGTCGATACAAACTGTTCTCCTTCGCATATAACGATTCCAGCGGCAACTACGAAGTTGCCTCACGGGAATTCAAGGAGATCAAGAACCAGTTGCTGACCAGCCTGACCAATCATGGCCGGCCGATTATTGCGGTGAAAGACGGAAACTATGCAAACCGCGGCGAACTCTACCTGCAGCACAATTATCAGGGAATTGAGCTGAAGCGGGACTACGCGAAAGACACTCTCATCAACCTGCAAATGCTTTGGGGAAGACCCGTTCACATTGCGTCAGAAATTGATGGACGCCCCACTGTCCTTTCGTACGATGGCCACCAACACACACTCAGTCCGGCATAAGGACTGGATCCTGGTTGGAGCAACTTACGTGCTTAAAAACAGAACAGTTGAAGGAGCGTCAAACACCTACGTCGCCTGCAATTGAGCGGCGCTCATCTCTTCTACTGTCCACTCGGCACCATTGCGGATCACACGACGATAGAGTGTGTCACGTTCAACAGGTTCGCAACCTGCTTCACGAATCAGCTGGTGTAACTGGCTGACCGCCAGACCTTCCGGCGTTGTCGCTCCAGCATCGTGGTAAATAGTCTCGTGAACGACAGTCCCGTCCAGATCGTCGGCCCCGAAGTTAAGAGCAACCTGAGCCGTCTGTTCCCCCAACATAATCCAATACGCTTTGATGTGGTCGAAGTTGTCCAGCATCAACCGCGAAACGGCCATCGTCCGCAAATCCTGATTCGCTGTCGGCTTCTTCAGATAGGTCATCCCGGTATTATCAGGATGAAATGCTAACGGAATAAATGTCTGAAAGCCTTTGGTTTGGTCCTGAAGATCACGCAGTCGTAGCAGGTGATCAATCCGGTGATGAGCGTTCTCAAGATGCCCATAAAGCATTGTTGCATTCGACCGCAGACCGAGCTGATGGGCGGTACGATGGATCTCAAGCCAGCTATCAGGGTCTGCTTTGTGCTCGCAGATTTTCGCACGAATCTCAGGATCAAAGATTTCGGCTCCACCGCCTGGCAGACTTCCGACACCAGCATCAATCAGTTGCTGCAAAATCCAGTCGTACGGCTTCTTGGTCAGGTGAGCAAACCAGTTAATCTCGACCCCGGTCCACGCTTTAATGTGAATCTGTGGCCAAGTCTCCCGAATGATTCTCACAACATCGACATACCAGTCGAACTTCTTCTTGTGATGAAGTCCCCCCACGACGTGGATTTCGGTTGCCCCGCTCGCTTTCGCTTCAAGCACACGATCCCGAATCATGTCGTCAGAGAAAACATACCCCTTCTCTGATTTCAAGTCGGAACGGAATGCACAGAAGGTGCAGCGATAAACACAAACATTCGTCGGGTTCAGGTGAACGTTCGTGTTATAGAAAGCAACATTCCCATGCCGCTTTTGACGCACGCGATGCGCCAATGCTCCAAGCGACAGCAGATCGACTTCTGTGTCGAGATAGACACCATCATCAAAAGAAAGTCGCTCGCCAGCTTCAACGCGATTGGCAATGTCCTGAAACCGGGCGTCTTGATGAGTCGTGCTGATCATGAAATCATTTTATAAGGTGGTCGTGAATCACGGATCGCTGGTTAGCAATCTTTATCAGAGTCGGGAATGACCCTCTCGAACGTCAGACAAACCTGAAAGCGTACAGGTTCAGACGAGGCTTCACCAAACTGGCTTCTGAAATGCCGTATCTACACGAATAGCCGCATTTCATAAGCGAAACGCGGCTATTCGATCAAATTCATCAGTTCACTTAGACCGCCTGGACGATCATTTCGCGGCATCACAACCTTTTCCTGACAGAAAGGCCTGAACACCGCATCCCAGATTCAGTACATGACTTCGAAAACCGCGATTAGTCGTTGCGGAGTTTCAGGTTCATGTCATTCAGACGATCGCGGATTTCGTTCAGCGAAGTCACCCCGAAGTTCTTGGCAGACAGCAACTCATCTGGAGTTCGTGCCAGCAGTTCGCCGATAGTTGCAATCCCCAGTCGGGTCATACACTTACGGCTACGAACAGACAGATTCAACTCAGACACTGGAAGAGACAGTTTCGCCTGATCTTCCGGTGACATATCGCGAGTATCGAATGCTGGTTCGCGTTGCTTCTCGTGCATGAACTGTCCGAGAGACAGATTATGCTGTCGCATCAGTTCGCGAACTTCGGTGAGAGAAGTTTCCCCGAAGTTCTTTCCAGCCAGCAGTTCCTGTTCGCTAATGCGTGTCAGATCGCCGAGCGTGTTAATCCCCATTGTTGACAAGCAGTTACGGCTACGAACAGAGAGTTCGAAGTCGGTAACTGGGCGAGCCAGCAATTGTTCCAGACGCTGAGCCTGCTTCTGAGTATCTTCGTCGTAGTACATGCCGCTGGTTGCCTCAATATCTTTGAGGAACAGGCGGGCACGTTCGTTGTTTGGATCGTACTTCAGAACGCGTTCAAAGCAGTATTGAGCAGCACCATACTGTTCTTTGTCTTCGTAGAGCAGGCCGAGGTTCAGCAGTGCTCCGAGATAGAACGGCGGACGTGACAGGCAGCGTTCGTACAATTGAATCGCTTCGTCATCGTCGCCATGACGGCTGTTCTGAACAGCCAGTGCGAACAATGCACGTTGATGGTTCGGATCCATATCAACAGCACGTTCGAAGTATTCAATCGCGCCGAAGGTATCGCCACGGTCTGCAAGAATGCAGCCCATCTGGTACGAGTACTCAGCAAGGCGAGCCCCGTCACCACCGGTGCTGCGGATCACCTTTTCCGCTTCTTCCAGGTTGCCGGCTTTACGCAGGCATCCAGCACGACGCAAAGTTGATTCAGTTGGCATGTAGCCAAACTTGCTTGCAGCGTCGAATTCTTCGGCTGCTTCCAGATAGCGACCTTGGGTGTACAGAGCCTGAGCGAGGTAATATCGACCGATACCGTCTTTGCACCCGGTCAGAGCTTTTTCAGCCTTTTCAGCTTGTCCCAGCAAAAACAACCCAATCCCCGCACGAACGGACAGAGATGGATTTGATTCTGCTTCCTGCGTTACTTGTTCGACCGTACGGCGAAACTCAGAAGCTCCCGCCCCAATGGAAGAAGCCATCATGTTACGTACTTCCTCCTGAGTCAGGTTGGAAGCGTCACGAAGCGTAGACAGGAACGGGTAATTCTGCATGGTCACAACAACACCATCAGGTCAGTAAGGATTTCGACCGTCAACCCTGACCTTTGAGCAGAGCGTCAAAAGTGGAGGGCATTAAAGGCGATAGTGTAACAGGAGTTCAGTTGAGTTCAAATGTCGAGATCTTCAGGCGTTCCCGCATTTCTGGATCATTTTAAGATTTGAGGCACCCTTTTTGCGGAAATTCCTGTCAGATCGCGTCACAATCCGCGAACCACGCCCGGTCACAGATCCATTGCTCCCCCCTTCGGTTCCTCCCTCTTTACCGTTGAACCGACGACACATGCACGGAAATGCATGCACCAAAGTTATTGAATCACTGACGAATCCTGCGGGCAAACGGCAATGGAGCCGCGATACGCTCGACCCTGCTGCGTTTAGGGACTAGGATGCGTGCTTGAAATTTCGTCGGAGGCCGAGCGTTCTGAAAACGGAACATTGACCCGTTTCGATTGTCGGCCGTTCACTGAGTTTTATTGTCAACTGAAACGTAACCCAAAATGCAAAACGACATCGGACTGATCGGGCTGGCTGTGATGGGCCAGAACCTCGTTCTCAACATGGCCAACCATGGCTTTAACGTTGCCGTCTTCAATCGGACGACTGCAACAACCGACGCCTTCGTTGGCGGCCTGAAGAATGAGCCTGAAGACAAAGTCTGGCAGGGAACAGCCGATCGAATTCAGGGATTCCATGACCTCAAGGAATTTGTGAAATCCCTGAAACGTCCTCGTCGCGTCATGATCATGGTCAAAGCAGGTAAGCCTGTTGACGCTGTGATTGAAGAGCTGAAGCCATTCCTGGAACCAGGCGACATCATTATCGATGGCGGAAACAGCGACTATCGCGACACCAACCGCCGCGCTAAGGAACTCCCAGCTGCTGGTCTCGTCTTCCTCGGATCTGGCGTATCTGGTGGAGAAGAAGGGGCTCTCAAAGGCCCATCCATCATGCCAGGTGGAAACAAAGAAGGCTGGGAACACGTTAAGCCGATCTTCCAGGCAATCTCGGCCAAAGTCGGTCCAAACAACGACATTCCATGCTGCGAATGGGTTGGCGAAGACGGTGCCGGTCACTATGTGAAAATGGTTCACAACGGGATCGAGTACGGCGATATGCAGTTGATCTGCGAAGCCTACTTCATCCTGAAGAACGCTCTCGGCCTGACCAACGACGAACTGTATCAGGTCTTCAAAGAGTGGAATGAAGGGGAGCTCGCCAGCTACCTGATCGAAATCACCCGTGACATCTTCACAGTGAAAGACAAAGAAACAGGCAAAGACCTGGTCGATGTCATTCTGGACACCGCTCAGCAGAAGGGAACCGGGAAGTGGATGAGCCAGCACGCTCTCGACCTCGGCGTTCCAACAACGCTGATCACCGAAGCTGTGTTCGCTCGTTGCCTGTCTGCCCAGAAGGACGCTCGCGTCCGTGCCTCCAAAGTTTTGGCTGGTCCAACCGCCAAGTTTGAAGGCGACAAGCAGCAATTCATTAACGACGTTCGTCAGGCATTGTACGCCTCGAAACTCGTCAGCTACGCACAGGGCTACGTTCAGCTCGACGCTGCCGCTCAAGAGTTCGGATGGAAACTCAACAACGGTGACATCGCCCTGCTCTGGCGCGGTGGTTGCATCATTCGTTCCGTGTTCCTTGGCGACATCAAGAACGCATTCGACAAGAACCCACAGCTGGAAAACCTGTTGCTCGACGACTTCTTCAAGAAGGCCATCGACAACTCACAAGCAGCATGGCGTCGCGTTATCGCAACAGCTGTGACCCACGGAATTCCAGTTCCTGCGTTCGCAGCAGCTCTGTCTTACTATGACGGATACCGTTGCGATCGTCTGCCAGCAAACCTGCTGCAGGCTCAACGTGACTACTTCGGAGCTCACACTTATGAGCGTACCGACAAGCCACGCGGCGAAGTGTCCCACACCGACTGGATTCACGAACGTAAGATCTAGAGCAGTTTGCCCTACCGAGTGCCCGCGCAGCGACCGTTTCGATTAAGGAAACTCAACTCGCCGCGTGGCGGAAGCGTTGATTTTTTTCAAGTTGCTCTGATACCTGAGGTCGAGCCTGCATTCACCTGGATGCAGGCCAGACGACTCAGTGTGTGCAGTCTGATTTAACGGCAGACGGTAAAACAAGAAGACTCGCCTTGTGAGATTCTCCAAGGCGAGTCTTTCTTTTTATTCAAACTGAATAATCAGGTCTGAGGTCTGCTCCAAAACCGGTTTGAATTCAGACCTGCCTATTCATCTCAGTGCTGACAAGTTTGCTGCAGGCTCTGGCACACAGAAGCAGATTTCAATAGTTGAAAATGCTTCTGCAGAGTCAGCGTGAAATACAGCCCTGATTAGACCAATCCCTGTGCCATCGTTGCTCGAGCGACTCGCAGGAACGCTGCAATGTTTGCTCCGCGAACAAGGTTGCCTGGTGAGCCGAACTCGTCTGCAGCACCGGCACACTGCTCGTGGATTGAGCGAATGATCTGACGCAATTTGCGATCGGTTTCTTCAAACGACCACGCTTCTCGGCTGGCGTTCTGCTGCATTTCGAGTGCCGATGTGGCGACTCCACCTGCGTTCGCAGCCTTACCTGGGCCAAACAGCACGCCGGCCTCAATAAACAATCGAACTGCATCTGGAGTGCTAGGCATATTCGCCCCTTCTCCCACTGCAATCACGCCATTCTTAATCAGTGTCGCAGCGTCTTTGCCGGTCAATTCATTCTGAGTTGCCGAAGGCATCGCGACATCACAAGGGACGTCCCAGATGTTCCCGTTCTGGATGTACTTTGCTGACGAATGGTAAGCGACGTAATCCTTTGCACGACGTCGTTCGATTTCTTTCAACCGAACGATCGTGTCGAAATTGATCCCGGATTCATCGACAATCACGCCGTCTGAATCGCTCATTGCGACAACGTGGCCGCCGAGTTCGACAACCTTCTGCAGAGCATATAGAGCAACGTTACCCGCCCCGGAGATGACGACTCGCTTCCCTTCGAAGCCTTCCTTACGGGTCGCCAACATCTCTTCAACAAAGTAAGTACAACCATATCCGGTTGCTTCTTTGCGAACCTGGCTTCCGCCGTAAACGATGCCTTTACCGGTCAACACACCAGCTTCAAACTTGTTGGTCAAGCGTTTGTACTGACCGAACATGTAACCGATCTCGCGTCCGCCGACGCCGATGTCGCCAGCTGGAACGTCTGTGTGCTCGCCGATGATTCGCCACAACTCTGTCATGAATGACTGACAGAATCGCATGACTTCAGAATCTGATTTCCCTTTAGGATCAAAGTCAGATCCTCCCTTGGCCGCTCCGATAGGCAGTCCAGTGAGAGAGTTCTTGAAGATCTGCTCGAAACCAAGGAACTTCACGATCCCGAGATAAACCGACGGATGGAAGCGAATCCCGCCCTTGTACGGCCCGAGCGTGCTGTTGAACTGCACACGGAAGCCACGGTTGATTTGAATTTCCCCTTTGTCATCTTGCCAGGGGACTCGGAAGATCAACTGTCGTTCTGGTTCACACAAGCGTTGCAAGACTTTCGCATCTGCAAATTCACGATGCTTTGCCAACACAGGACCGAGGGTTTCTACAACCTCGCGTACCGCCTGATGGAACTCCGACTCCCCCGGGTTTCTTTTAATGACTTCCTGATAGATAGCTTCCGATTCTTCAGTCAACGACACGATCCGCCCTCGCTTCTGGGTCTTCATAGTTTTAGAAGTAAGTTCGGCTGGAGCGTTTCGAATGCAAGGACTCGAGCGCAACGCCCTCTCACCGAGCATTGATGCCTTCCAGCCAAGCCTCTCAGGCCAGCGAAACAAATGGCGAGTCCTTCGGTATTCACCAACGGAAATCACCTGAGTGGTTTCACTGCATCTCACGAAAAACCAAGGAATCGTGGGGCTGCATCACCAGTTTCGATAGAGAGGCTGAGGTGAACAGGCACCAAAGCGGGTCATATCATATCGAGTTCTCAGAAAAACTCGCACTCAGCGACCAGATCTCTCCGACATTCAGAAACGCCGGGCGGCTGAAGTCGCGGGAAAATGCCACTCTTTCCGAATAAAGAGCATGCTGATTCACATCAGCGCAGGCCAAAATGATGGACACTCGGCCCATCGCATCGGGAGTAGTTGATCCTCACAGAGCACTATCGGGAAAGGACATCAGCCTTCAGCGCTTCGACGACACAATCGACTTCGGTCTTCAAGTCGCTTAGCCGTCTTTGGATCCCAATAAAATCAACTTCCCGACCAAGTTTTTCAATTTCATTCGCTGCCTGAACGGCTGAATGCGCATCAAAGTTTGCAGACAGGCCCTTCAGGGTATGGGCGTTCAACGCGACCGTTTCTGCATCGCCGGTCGCGGCAGCCTCTTCAATGCCAATGAGCAGAGACACAGCGTCTTCCAGAAAAAAATTCGCCATGTCCTTCAGCAATTCGAGGTCATTTCCCACTCGATCCAACGCCTGCTCTACTCCGATCACTGCCTTGCGATCATCACTCCCGTTCAATGTCGTCCTCCTTCGCCGAGGCCTCTTCTGACCTTGAGATTTGGGGTGCTTAATTGATTTCGCGGCTCATTGGCCGTGCCCGTTCTATTCAACCTGAAGAAGAAAATGAGGCACGAATTGCTGAATCGAAAGACCTGCTCCGAAGGACACTCCAAAACAAAAAGTCTTTGCGATGGCTTAACGAAAAACAGCCAAAACAATCTTTCCTTAATGACTCTCTTGTAAATGCCGACGCATTCAAGTTGAGAGCTTAAAGAGAAGTTTGCTTTGGCTGATTTTCAGAGTGAGCCACAACACCACACGACGCACACACGTTCTTCTTGAACCAGATTATCAAATCCTAATCACAAATAATCACACATGCATCTTATCGCTGACCAGTCTAATCTTGCTTATTCAAGATGAAAAATCAGGAATGGTCTTAACGCAATGTGGAGAGTTACACCGTCGGTGTTCTACGTCCTGTCAGGAGTGACACAACAAACAGAATCAAGAACACAACGAAGCAGACTTTTGCCGCCCATGCTGCTGTCCCCATGACACCGCCGAAGCCCAGGAAGCCTGCGATCAATGCAATAATCAGGAAGGTAATCGCCCATGACAACATGATAGTTCTCCAGTGAAAGGCTTTTGTCTGCACTGCAACAAAAAGACTTCAATCTCAATGCATCAGTGACACACTAACGCAGCAAATGAGACTAAAAACACATCCGTTCATTAAACCCCAGTACGCCATGATACGATTCAACCACAAAAGACAGAGACGTTACTCACGAAGTTCTGAATCAGTCTTTTTGATCTCAATCTTCTGATCACCTGTTAAGTCGGTTTTCTTCTCAATCGTTACGTCTGCACCGGGAGTATCAATTTCCAAAACTCTCTCTCTCTTCTCGCACCCAACTAATGCCATCGAGAGTGCGAATCCAAGCATCAACAATGTTCCGACAGCTCGATCCAGATTTCTATCCCAATTGAGTTCTTCGTAAGCCTTCATGACAGACTCCCCGTCGAGTTCCCGAGGTTTCGTACGGTCCAAGTGCGAAGACCACACAATCACACGGAACATTGAGTACGGTGACTTCAGCGAAGATGAACAATCTCTTTCCAGAACTCCTGAATATTGCACATCCTCACGAAGCCGTTGATTCCTGAGTACCTGGTAAAGCAACCACCGTACCAATGCGAACTACCGCAGCCACAATGCGCACACATCTTCCGGCACACAATGAAGTTACAACAACAGAAAGTTTTCATCACAACACAACGGGCACTCGACTGGCAGAGTGATGCCCAATAGACCGGTTGCCAATCAACCAACAGGGCCGACGCTTGTGGTTGCCAATGAACATATTCCACCAAGGCGATTCGCCTTCACATGCAATCATCATTTCCAGAAAAATGATTGCCAGAGAAAGCAACTTCGGTAGCAATCGGCCGCAGAACAACTCGGGCAACCTGAACAGCAATGCCTGCCAAAATGCTCCTCTGTCGTCGCCCTTGGAGCATCACAAAGGGAGCAATAAAGGAGAGCGGCAAGTAATGCAGCGGGGACAGGACAAGCCTGTCAAGCGACGAAGTCAGGAACTCAGAGAGGGATCTCTGTCGAGTCCATCTGACTGAGAATGCGTGCAGCGCGAATTGTATTTGCTCTGATCAGGTCTCGAACATCAGGAACAGGAACAAGTCCCCCAACAATTCGACGTCCAAACAGATCATACATCACATCGATCGCGGTTCGATCAGACTGCAATGACTCGACATTATCGGCTTTGTCAAAAAGCGACCAAGTGATGTCCTGTTCACCGTGGATCAGCAATTGCCCCCCTTGGCAATTCACAGTTCCCTTCACAATCGGAAATCGAACCTGAGAGGGATTAAGTTCACTGATCGGCTCGAATTTCACGTGGACTGTGACAGGGTGTCCATTCCGCTGCGTTCTGCGAAACTTCAAGGTCACTTCACGTCCAGTCGGACTCGAACTCACCTTCAAACACTCCGACTGCACGACGTTCACACACCAGTCGAAAATCATCAACTCGTCGTGGCTGTCCGGCGCGACACAACAGACGATGTCCATCGTTTCAATCGAATGAAGCCGCGTTGCGGTCAGTTCCCGGAGACGCAAAGTCGCCCTCGCCCAACGGTAAGAAAGCTCTGGCATCAGCAGCGTACTGGTTAGCTCACTGAAGTGCTGCAGACGCATCAAATCGGTAATGGAGTATTGGCCAAAGACGGACGAGAGAATCAGAGCAGGGCGTTGTAGGCCCGCCGCTCGAATAATTGGCTCCGGCCCCATCCACTTAACGTCAGCAACAATGACTGCGTCAGTGCGACGCAACAAACCATCCAGACTTGGTGAATAAATGGCTTCATACTGAGGAGCCGCGGCCTGAGCAGAATTCAGACAGGGATCATACAGCTCAACAATTCGCAGTCGGGGCTGTCGTTGTATGGTTTCATGCGTGGCACCGTCGATTTCGGTCCCGATGAGTCCCAGCTTCAAATGAGCCAACGCCATGAATTGTCCGATCCCAAGGCCGGATGAATTTAGATCAACGGTGATACTGCAAAATCACTTTCGATCACAGAAACACTGAAATCTGGTGACAGAGCGTTCACCACAGGGAAACGACATTTCAGATACGGTACAGAGAATTATTCCGGCAAGAAACCGTGCTCACGCAGTTCTTGGATGTTTCCCCGAGCACTTTCCAGAATTCGGTCGGTTGTGAGTTTCAGAATCGCCAACGGCCCCAAATTGGCAGGCGCGGTTAAAATCGCAATCCGGTCTTCATCTTCCGAATCCAGCTGCCGGTTCAGTCTGGCAACCACTTCTTCCACGTTGTCGCTGGTCAATTCGGACTTTAATTGCTTGTTTTCAATCTTCAGGTTCCGAAATGCCGCTGTTCTGGACATCAGAAAATCGACCATCTCCGAAAATTCCTGATCCTCCCACAGGTTCCGGAACTCAGGAGGAGAATTATACGGGGTGATCAGTAATGGACGCGTAATGTCCACTTTTCCGCGACTCACTTTGACCATTCCCATGGGGGCGTCCGGCTCTTCCACCAGGAAATACTGCAGGTCAGTATCTCCAAATGTGAAAAGCGTGTAGGGAATTGGCCGAACAATTCGCACCGAGTTCCACATCGAGCGAAAGCGCTGTTCCTGATTGAATTGCGAAAAGTCCATAAAAACTGCCAGAGACGTCAGTATTCCCCGTCTTCAAACTCAATCGGAACGCCGCTCACATTTGATAGGTCGGTCTGTAAGGTGGCCGTGGTGCAGCCTTCCCGACAGAAAAAAGGCCGCGAGATCACATCGCATGATCACATAATAGGCCGAACCGGGTTCTCTGGCAAAGTGCCATGAGAATTCCATCAACACCAGCCCTCTTCCCAGCAGTCTCACTCACGAACAAAGAGATGTCCGGCAGTTTCATCAATAATCTGCAGCATCTGCTGATGCAATTTTCCGTTGCTCGCCAGCACACTTGTTTTTGCGAACGGCAACTGTGTTCCAATTGCCGTCGAACATCGCCCTCCGGCCTCTTCGACAAGCAATAACCCTGCAGCAAAATCCCACGGCGCAAGCTGATATTCAAAGAACGTGCCATACATTCCGCGGGCGACATGCGCCAGATCTAGCGACGCTGCCCCAAACCGCCGTACCCCGTGAATCCCGGTCTTGAAGAGCTTATGGATCGTTGCGAGCGTGGCTTCCATCACCATTCCACGGTCGTAATAGAACCCTAATCCAACCAGTGACTGCGAGAGGGATGTCTCATCGCTTACAAAAATTCGCGTATCGTTAAACCAGGCCCCAGACCCACGAGCAGCAACGTACCATTCGAACCTCGCAGGGTTATAGACCACCCCACACTGAACACGGCCTCGATGCAGGTACGCAATGGAAACCGCAAAATGCGGAATTCCATGAGCAAAGTTGGTGGTTCCATCGAGTGGATCAATGATCCAAAGATGCTCCGGAATTCCATCCCCCAGAATGTGATCAAACGATTCTTCCGCCAGAATTTCATGAGTCGGAAATGTGTTCCGAATCATGTCGACGATCACGGCCTCTGAAGCGAAATCCGCCCCTGAGACGAGGTCACTTTCTGCCTTTTCGCGAAATTGAACACCATCATCAAGATGTTCAATGAGAACGTCGCCTGCACATCTGGCTGCGTTTAATGCAAGCGACAACTCCGGAGAGTATCCCTCAAGCGACATTGTCTGATTCCTGGAAACGTGTCATACCATCAAGCGAACCATTGCACACTCGAAACCCTCTGACAGTCAGAGGGGAACAACTGCCCACATTGCTCATCAGGTAGAGTGCTTGAAACAGGAATGCCCAGTGAAGACCTGCTCTTCTCCCCATTAAAGGGGGTTACATTCCATCTGACGTAACCAGTCACTTCGGTTCATCAGACAGCTGTAAACGAGCGCGAACGTTTCTTCACAGTGCCAGCCGATCTCAGGCACGTTCCGGCTGAGTCCCAGCGAATTGCCAGACCTCACCCTCCCGGAATCACACAACGATTACCCGAACCAAACCAGCCCGGTTCTGACAATCGAATATCTTTTTTAATTGTATGCATAGAGAAAGAGCGAGAGCAGTTCAAAACCACCCTCGCTCTTCAACGATAGCTCTTAGTGAAGTCCCTGCAGTGACAACCAGCGTTCACAGTCGAGGGCAGCCATACAGCCTGATCCTGCAGCAGTGATCGCCTGACGATAGTTGTCATCAGCAACGTCACCGGCTGCAAACACCCCTTCGACGCTTGTGTTTGTCCGGAACGGAACGGTCCATTTCAGGTAGCCTTTGGAATTCATTTCCAACTGGCCTTTAAGGAACTCGGTATTTGGAGTGTGACCGATGGCGGCAAAATACCCGGCGACTTCCAATTCCTCGGTCTTGCTCGGATCGTCAGTATTGCGAATCCGAACGCCGGTCACCCCAGCTTCATCAGTCCCGAGAACTTCATCAACAACAGAGTTCCACTTCACTTCAATCTTGGGGTTATTAATGGCACGTTCCGCCATCACTTTGCTTGCACGGAACGAATCGCGACGGTGAACGATGTAAACCTTGGAACCAAACTTGGCCAGGTAATCTGACTCTTCCATGGCAGTGTCGCCACCACCGATGACCACCAATGGACGATCGCGGAAACGAGGCAACGCCCCATCGCACACTGCACAGGCAGATACACCCATGTTCTTGAATCGCTTTTCGGACTCAAGCCCCAGGTAGTTCGCCCGAGCACCGGTGGCGATGATGATCGACTGGGCTTCGAAAGTGGTTCCACCAGAAGTTTTGAGAGTGAATGGCCGCTTTGAAAAGTCCACTTCGGTGACGTCTTCCATCAACGTCCGAGTTCCAAAGTTGACAGCCTGCTGGCGAATGAGCTCCATCAACTCCGGCCCGCTGACACCATGCTTCTGGTGTGGAGCCATCATCTGACGCCGCTCTTTCGGCAAAGCATTTTCAAGATAGGCAGACAGGTCACCAGACGGGAACCCTGGATAGTTTTCCACTTCCGTGGTGATTGCCAGCTGTCCCAACGGAGGACGCCCCAAGTCCCAGTTCTCCTGGGTCATCTCGCCTTCGATCACAAGAGGTTCAAGACTTGCGCGAGCAGCATAGATTGCAGCAGACCATCCGGCGGGCCCAGATCCGATAATGATGACTCGTTCCGCCATAACCTATGCACTCCTTGAAACTGAAGAACTGAAACTGAATGCGAACGGATTCAACACCGCCATCTTCGAGTCACTTGGTGGCAGCTGGGTTGCAAGAACACTCAACTGCAGTTTTGCCTTGCCTTTGACTCCGCTGACGGCCCCGAATTCGTCAAGGAACAATACCTGACAACAACCCTCGCTGACAATCGGGCAACGCAAGAACTTCCTTGCTCCCACCTATCGTTACTCGACGTACAAGCCTGATCTGATCTCATGTTACGTCTCAGGCACGTTGGACAGGAACACTGTCGTTATTTGTCCGGAACCAAGCGTCACTCGGAAATTTCTGTCACAGAATTTATCGAGAAACGCCCCCAGACTTCGTACGCCCATCATCGTCACCAGAGTCCACGTCATCGGAATCGTATTATCTGACCTCGGCTGCCATCGAGAGCCCTGCTTGAACATGCGGCAATGTTGATGCGAGTTTTTCTCTGTGGCTCGCAATGATTTCCAGACTCTCTTCCGGCACTTGAGCAGTCAGCGCCAAAAACTCAGAAAGCGCAACCAATTCTTCCAGTACAATCAGTTGCTGTGCCACCCGATCAGCATCCTCTGGACGGTCTCGCAAACCGTCTCCGCTGGTTTGCATGAGTTTCAAAGCAGATTCCGTAATGTTGCGGTCAACCTGTTGCCGCGCCTCTAAAGATCGCACACCGGCTCGCATATTCTGTGCGGACCATGCGGAACTGAGCTTCAGTGAAAGAACCGCAAAATCTTCAGGCTCGACCTGGAATCGCTGAAATAAAGAACGGAGTCGGGCATCCTGACGCCATTCCCTGCCTTGGCGTTCGGGATTCAAAGCATCTCGAATTGCCAGCCGCAGATGACGCAGTTGATCTAGAAGATTTCCGTTGTGTCGTAACGATGGAAGATCCGTACTCGAGAACGGGGGAATACTTCCACCGGGAAACTGACTGGTGATTTGCAGGAACAGTTCCACTTCAGCATCGGTCAACGGCTGATCCAGCCGGATCTCAACTTGCCGCGTTTCAGCACCGGCGCCAACCGACTGGTTGGCTGACTTCTGGTCGACAGTCGTTACTTCGGCTGTGTTCTGACCACAACCTGGAGTCAGACAAACGCCCAAAACCAGAACGCAAAGAGGCGAAATCAGAATTCGACGGCTCATTGCCCCCTCCTGCATACTCTACTGTCTTTCACTCACCGACATTCGGACTGAGTTGACGGCAGAAATGTCCTGCGGAATGAAATCACCCCGGCCAGTTTGACCGGGGTGATTCGTGCTTGCCCCCCTAGGCGAAGCGGATCTCATCGACTTCAATTTCAGACAGTTGAGCGATTACGCCAACTTAGAATGTCCAGTTGAAACCGAAGTTAAATTGGTTTGCCCACCAGTTGGACCGGTCAACTTTAATTTCCGGATAAAGTGGGAACCCTTGCCAGTTGATGCTCTCGGTTGGTCGAGCCACTTCACCGACCCACAGGAATGTGTAACCGATTCGGAAGGTTGCATGTTCAAAGGCAGACATCCGACGGAGAACCGGGACCACATCTACGAGATCGATATCAGCATAGATCGACTGTTGAAACACTGGCGAAACGTGTGTTGAATTCCGTGAGGAATTGAACTCGGAGACAAATGCAGGATCAAGCAGTCGTGGAACCGTGTATCCACCGAATCGGGCATCGTAGAGTGGATCACCGATGTTATCCCCATACAGATTGATCTCTTCACTGTTCGCGGAGATCCCGATACTGGTTTCACCCCAAACTTTGAATCCACCACGCTGTTGTCCCAAGTCAAAGCGGAAGCCGATTTCAGGACCAGCAATATGCGATTCAACCGAACTATGCAGGCTCGCTGTGTACTGATCGTAAAGTCGAGTCAGAGTTGTCGCGACAGGGCGGCCGGTACTGGCAGTTGCTGTGCTGCCTGTTCCTCCCCCAGTTCCTCCTGTGGTTGTGGCACCGTTCACCTGATAAGTGAAACCGCTGTCAACACCGCGGAAGTCAAAGGTTTCGCCGACATACTGATAGCGAATCCCCCACATCGGGCGGAGCTTCATTGCATCGCCGCGATAGATGGACTGCTGATAGATATTGACGTTCGCACCTGCGGCCTCAGTCGTCGCCTTGACGCCGTAATAGACGTCGTACTTGGCGGTCGACCCCAGACCATAGTTTGGCCCAACACTGTTCTGGCCGTTATAGAGCGGAATATTTCCGTTCAATGGAGTCAGATTCTGACCGCCCAAAGCGGAAGTCAGAGCCTGATTCACGCGGACACCGTTGATGAACTCATCACCGCGACTAAACCCAGAGGTTCCTTCTCCGCCCCACCAGCCGACGACAGCGACCCCGGAATCATCTTCGTTGAAGTATCCCAGGCGCCCTCGGATCCCCGCGTCGGTTCCAGTGCTCCCCATGACCCGAGTGGTAAAGTTCGGGTACAAGCGAGTTGATTGAACCACATAGGTACTTGCATCCGTATGCAAAGCCGGAAACGGAAACACCAGCGGAGTCACCGTGTACCAACCAAGCGGTGGCGGTGTCGAAGTCGTTGGTGACGGATAAGAACCAGCGTATGGAGGTACAGGAACACCATCGGGAACTCCATTGCCCCCGTTGAGCCCCATGAAGCCATCCGACGGTGATCCGATCGCTGCATTGCCAGCATCTCGATAGATCAACGCGATCGCCTCAATCGAACCTTCCACAGTTCGCTGGCGATACAGCAGCTCACGGAACCAAAGGCCACCGCGATTATAATGCTGCTCCTGCCCCACATTCCCCGGGTGAAACGGGCTGATCTGTGGCCAAGGCTGATACCCTTCAGGAATTCCCTGAGGATAGATCACTTGTGGATCAGTGTACCCACCAGCTGGGCCTGGCGCTGGATAGAAATCATATCCACCACCATATCCGCCTGGGTTCATCCCATCGTTATAGGGACCGCCCGCGTCTGGTGTTTGTCCGGAGAGGGGGGATTGGGAAGCCAGCAGCATTGCTGCACCCGCCACCGCTTTCATCCAGGGCTGAATCCGCATCAGTACGTCCTTGACTGGCTTGCCAAAACCGCTTCACGGCCGGCGATCGACGAGAAGGAATCCAAAATTCCTACAACACTCGCCCCGAAAAACCGCCCCGACCCAGGTAGACGTGCAGTCACACAGGACTCAAACAAGTCCATCTACCTGCTCCTTAAGAGCAAATTCCCGAGAACAAGCACCTGCCGTAATCCATCAATGGATCACAGCAGACCTTTTCAAACTCTTTTTGAGATCACATCCCACTGACCACGCCCCTCACAGCGGGCACAGCGAGACGGTCCTGATTGAGTTATCGGATTGTCGATCAGTCAAACTGTACCGATTATGAGCGTCGCAATGCGTTTTCCTGTTGTAATTGATTTGCGGCAGAATCCGCCTTTGCTGAACATGCCATTCCGGCAGACATTTCTGCCTACGTCTGAGTAAGAATGACCGTAAGCGCTGACTATATATATAAGGGGAACCTACGACCGCAGATTGGCATTCCCGGTTTCCGCGTTGCCGGGCCCGGTTTCATCTTGATTGCAGGGGCGTTAGCATGAACCGCTCTGGCATCGAATTCCCTGACGTGGAATCATTGCCAGAAACACTGCCGGCCGTTTCTTTTTGAATGCAAAAGGAGTCCCCTTGGCTGCTGATCGCAAAGACTTCGACGACTTCCTTGAGAAATTCCGTCGACACCGCGAACTGATGATGGATGAACTCCAAAAGGTTGTCATTGGGCAGGAAGCGGTCATTGAGCAACTGCTGGCCGCCATCTTCACCGGCGGGCATTGCCTTCTCGTGGGGGTTCCCGGCCTGGCGAAAACACTGCTCGTCAGCACAATCGCCCGAATTCTCGACGTCGAATTTAAACGAATTCAGTTCACCCCCGACCTGATGCCATCCGACATCACCGGGACAAATGTGCTGGAAGAGACCGAATCTGGCCGTCGTGAGTTCCGGTTCATGCAGGGTCCTGTCTTCACAAACGTGCTTCTGGCAGACGAAATCAACCGAACTCCGCCCAAAACACAAGCGGCGCTGTTGCAGGCAATGCAGGAACGCGAAGTCAGTGCAGGTCAGACAACATATAAGCTGCCAGACCCGTTCTTCGTGATCGCGACCCAGAACCCGATCGAACAGGAAGGGACTTATCCTCTGCCGGAAGCCCAGCTCGACCGCTTCATGTTCAATGTGAAGGTCGAATATCCGAATCTGGATGAAGAGGAACGGATTCTCGCGGCGACGACCAGAGGAGACCGCCCGGAAGTTCGAAAAGTCCTCAGCGCGAAATCGATTCAGTTCCTGCAAAAGCAGATCAACCAGATTGAAATTGCTCCGATCATCATCACGTATGTCGCCCGACTGGTCCGAGCGACGCGTCCCAAAGACTCTGGGTCTCCGAAATTCATCCGCGAGCTCGTGGACTGGGGCGCCGGACCGCGTGCAGGCCAATACCTGATTCACGGGGCTCGGGCGATGGCGGCGATGGATGGACGCCCAACCATCTCGTTTGAAGATGTGCGTAAAGTCGCAATTCCTGTGCTACGACACCGTATCTCTCCTAACTTCCAGGCGCAGGCGGAAGGATTCGACACGGACGGAATTGTTACCCGGCTTCTGCAGGAAGTTCCAGAACCTGCAATTCCGAAGTATCAGTCCTAAATCTCCCAAATTTACACGGATTCTCTGACCGATGACATGAGTACAAAGGCGACGCCTTTTCGGTAGGTACTTACTACTCCGAATGTTAAGACCGGGAAAATGCGTCAACTGTATCAATAAAGCTAATGAGATAACCCGCATTGACCGATTTCGAAAGATAGATACAATCGGTGTAGTTGGGTAAGCCGGTAAACTTCGCATTGCTGGCAGGACTCATAGTTTTGGTGAACTCTTCACGGACGAAGGCAACCGAAGCGAATCTTAGATCTCGGTGCGCCGTGAGTGCTCGGCTGCTGCAGCTTTGACCTGAGGAATAGGCATCTGCGATAGCTGGAAGGGAGAATTGGAGCACGATGAAAACGGTCTTTACGACAGGCGAAGCAGCCAAGATCTGTAAGGTCAGCCAACAGACGATCATTCGCTGCTTTGACTCTGGTCAATTAAAAGGATTCCGCGTTCCTGGATCGCGGTTCCGTCGTATCCCTCGGGATGTCCTTTATAAGTTCATGAAGGACAACGGCATCCCGACCGATGCGCTCGAAAGCGGTAAACGCAAGGCGCTGGTCGTTGACGACGACCGTGATCTGGTGGATCTGTTAAGAGATTCACTCGAAGCGGACGGGCGATTCGAAGTCCGATCGGCCAACAATGGCTTTGACGCCGGGATGATGGTTAAGGAATACCGTCCGGACATTATCGTTCTGGACGTCATGCTGCCTGACATCAACGGAAAAGAAGTTTGCCAGCGCGTTCGCAGCGATCCATCTTTGGATGACGTCAAAATTCTCTGCATCTCCGGGATGGTTGAATCCGATCGGATTCAGGAACTCCGCGATGCAGGTGCGAACGACTTCGTGCAAAAGCCATTCGAAATCGAAACTCTGATTCAACGGGCGTGCCGCCTGCTGGATCTCGAAGTTTCCACATAGAGTTCTCTCCCCTGATTGGGAACACGAGATATCGTCGGCTGCGTCAGAAATGGCGCAGCAGATGAGTCCCTTTTCGTTCCCCGCTGCGACTTGACTTCAATCAAGTGAATGTGCACGCTTGCACATATTAGCAGAAGTTCTTCATTTGTGTTCGAACTCTCAATGAACCGCCTGATGCCGGTTCTCGTTCCCCCCATTGAAAGTGGATTCAAGGGCATGACGTCGGACAGAGCTGAGCGCCGACCCATTGAGCCTTTGATCGACCTGACACAGCTTCTCAAACGATGCTCTCCATGGCTTGGCCCGGAGAAGATCGCTGCAGAATTGCTGACGGTGTGGATACATACATTCTCTTTGAAGCAATGCCTGCTCCTGTGGTCGATTCCTTATCTCGGGGAACTTCAGGGAATAATTCAGACCGCATTGCCAACCCCGTTTTCGCCAGAGCGGTTCTCCAGTAATCAGGTCTCGCTGAATCAGACCGCGTCAAATATCGGGCACCTTCGCTTCCCGCCGCTGACTTCCATTCCTGCTGCAATCACCCTTCTGAACGGATTGCAATCGGACAATGAATCATGGAACTGGCACACGATACAAAGTCCCCCTGACTCTGGGAAAAGTGCCGACGACGCCGGCAATCCTGAAATCGCAATCGCTTTCCCTATGGAGTCGAATTGCGTTTTCAATCAGGAATGGCTGTCGCTCACAGGAACTGTCCTTTCCTGGGCAATTCGATTTCAACATGAGTTGCATACTCAGAAACTGGAATCGATGGCCGAATATGCTGCCGGAGCCGGACACGAGATCAACAATCCGCTGGGCAGTATCATTGGCCGCGCTTCTCAACTGTTGAAGGACGAAACCAACCCGGAACGCAAACGAGCACTGGAGAATATCGGGGCACAGGCGTATCGCGTTCGTGACATGATCGGCGACACCATGTCATTTGCACGCCCGCCAATTCCTCGACTCGAATCGCTTTCTCTCATCACAGTTCTGCAGACCGTTATCAGCCGTTTTGAAACCGAGTTCGAACAGCAGAACCTGACATGTTCAACACGAGCATCGCAGGATTTTTCTGTGAACGCCGATCGACACCAGATGGAGATTGTGTTCGCTGAACTTCTCCGAAACTCGCAGTTTGCCATCTCTTCCATGCCTTCCCCCCACGGTGGAAAGGTTGAAATCGAACTCAGCGCCGAATCACGAAACAACGTCCCCGGCGTCCGCATCGACGTTATTGACTCTGGCCCGGGACTCGACGGCGAACAGCGTCTTCATTGTTTCGATCCATTTTACTCAGGGCGACAGGCGGGTCGCGGACTGGGATTCGGCCTCTCAAAATGCTGGCAAATTCTGCGACAGCACAGCGGTTCCATCGAAATCCTGCCTCAGCAATCACCAGTAGTAATTCGTCTCTGGCTCCCTGTGGCGACGAAAGACCAAGACTTTCCGACCACATAACATTGAGCCACACACAACCGTCCCTGGCGAGTGACATCAGGAACTGTTCATGCCCAAAGCTATGCGACTTTGCGCTCAGGTTTCCACTCATTGCATCGCCGACAGCGAACCGTGCATCAATCTCCATCGATACACGTCTGATCGCATGAAAAACAGAGTGAGTTGTGTTCTAATAACGTGTTGGAATCGAATCGGATTTCCGATTCGATTTTTGACCGGACTGTTGCGAGCGCACGCAACTTCAGGCAGATCCCATGATGTAATGCTGCCATATCGTTGCTGAAGTTTTCATCTGTCAAAACCAGCTTGAAACAGCATCGATTCTGAACCGTGCAATTTCGCAGTAGTCCCCTTCTCTTCCTTCAGACACAACTTGACGGATACATGAGCAAGCAGCCTGCTGGCCCAATCACAAATTTCATTCATCATCACTACCGGCACTTCAACGCTGCTGCCTTGATCGACGCAGCCGATGCCTACACCGCTCACCTTGATGCTGGTGGCAAGATGATGATCACACTGGCAGGGGCCATGAGCACCGCAGAACTCGGGCTCTCACTTGCTGAAATGATTCGACAGGACAAAGTGCAGCTGATCTGCTGCACCGGAGCAAACCTTGAAGAAGACGTCTTCAATCTGGTTGCTCACGATTACTACGAACGGGTTCCTCATTACCGAACCCTGTCGACTCAAGAAGAAGTCGACCTCTTGAACCGACACATGAACCGAGTCACCGATACATGTATTCCTGAAGGGGAAGCCATGCGTCGAATGGAATCGGCCATGCTCGAAGTCTGGACAAAAGCGGATCAGGCTGGTGAGCGCTACTTCCCACACCAGTTCTTCTATCAAGTCTTGTTGAGTGGCAAGTACCAAGAGTTCTACCAGATCGACCCTAAAGACTCGTGGATGCTCGCCGCTGCAGAGAAGAATCTCCCAATCATCACCCCAGGATGGGAAGACTCCACTCTCGGCAACATGTACGCCGCTGCCGTCATTCGCGGTGACGTGAAAAACGTCCACACCGTTCGCACCGGCATCGAGTTCATGACCTGGTTTGCAGACTTCTACACCGAGATCACCAAAGACTCGTCACTGGGAATGTTCCAGATCGGCGGGGGAATTGCTGGTGACTTCCCGATCTGTGTCGTCCCGATGCTCCATCAGGATCTGCAGCGAGACAACGTTCCGCTTTGGGGATACTTCTGCCAGATCAGCGATTCAACAACCAGCTACGGAAGTTATTCCGGTGCGGTTCCCAACGAAAAAATCACATGGGGAAAACTCGGTGCCGAGACTCCACGGTTCATTATCGAGTCTGACGCGACAATCGTGGCGCCACTGGTCTTCGCCAGTGTGCTGAACTGGTAATTTGTCAGCTCATTGCCAGATGAGTTTCTTGTCCAGTCAGCATTCACAACGAACAATTGGCCGACAGCTTTCTGGACTCGCTCCAACGTACATTCATTCCGCACAACTGAATTGTCTTTGAAAGTTTCCCATGCCTTGGATTTCTGAAGTCGCCCCACATATTACTCACGAACGTCTGCACGAACTGATGGTCGAAGCGGTTGCTGAAGCCCGACGTCGCCTCGGTCCAAATCCGCGTCGCGTTTTGCTTCTTCCGCCGGACATCACCCGCGCACACGCATACGTCGGTGCCTTGACCGAAACACTGTACAACCTTCTGAAAGACGAAGCCGATGTGCACGTGATTCCGACTCTTGGCCAGCACGTTCCACACACTCCAGAACAAAACACATGGATGTTTGGATCGATCCCGGAAGAGAAGATTCACGCCCACGATTGGCGCGACGGGTCAGTTCAGATCGGTGTCATTCCGGTTGAAGAAGTGAAGAAAGCCAGCGGCGGCCTCGCCGACTGGGAAATCCCAGTCGTTCTCAACAAGATGTTGATGGAAGAAGAATGGGACTGGATCATCAACATCGGGCACGTCGTTCCGCACGAAGTGCTCGGGTTTGCGAACCATAACAAGAATTACTTCATCGGCGTGGGCGGCAAAGACATGATCTGTGCCTCACACATGATGGCAGCCACCTGCGGGATTGAAAACAACCTCGGGAACCTGATCACTCCACTGCGAGCTCTGTTCAACTGGGCAGAAGACAAGTACCTGTCGCACCTGAAAGACTTCTATATTCACGTTGTGATGGCTCGAGATGAGCATCAGGAACTGGTTCACACCGGTTGCTTCATCGGCGACGATCTCGACACCTATCTCGATGCCGCCAAGCTGTCTCGCGAGCAGAACATCACCGCGTTCGACGAACCACTGAAGAAAGTTGTCTGCGTCATGCAGGGCGATGAATTCTTCAGCACCTGGGTCGCAAACAAAGCTGTTTACCGTACCCGTATGGCCATGGCAGACGGTGGCGAACTGCTGATTCTTGCTCCAGGTCTGAAACGATTCGGCGAGCAGGACGACGTTGATGCATTGATCCGTAAGTATGGTTATTGCGGCACTCCAAAAGTGCTTGAGCAGTATGCCGTCCAGGAAGACATGAAAGATCTGGCACACGCAACGGCCCACCTGATTCACGGGTCATCCGAAGGTCGATTCACCATTCGTTACGCTCCTGGTCACCTGACCAAAGAAGAGATCGAACAGGTGAACTTCGAGTACGCTGACCTCGCTGAAATGTGGAAGCGATACACTCCAGATCAGCTGCAACAAGGCTGGAACAAGACAGCCGATGGAGAAGAATTCTTCTTCATCCCAACACCATCAGCCGGTCTTTGGGCAACGAAAGACAAACTCTATCGCGCCCGCAAAGACGACTAAGACCGATTCGGTCCAGACCTTTGTGATCACGTCACGAGTTAAGCAACGACCTTTTGTTCGACTCGTGTCTGGTCACAGATTCCGAGACTGATTTGCGACACAACGCCCGGCCGCATACGCTTTGTATGCGGCCGGTTTCATAGAGTCGCTCAACTCTCTGGAATCTTCCCACGGCGACTGCGTCACTTGGTGCAATCCGGCTTTTGATTGAATTGAACTGGAGAATAAACATGCAAGGGCTCCGAGTTCTTATCTGTCTGATTCTGACAGGCAGTGTCTCACTGGCTCACGACACTTGGGTGGAAACCAACACCAGCGTGATTCGTACTGGAGATGCCGTTCTGATCGATCTGAAGCTGGGCAATCACGGCAACGACCATCGCGATTTCAAACTTGCAAGCAAGTTGAAACTTGATGGGTGCTCAATGAACATCATTCTTCCCAGTGGCGTCAAACTCGACCTGATGCCGCGTCTTAAAGATGTCGGGTATGCCCCTGACGAAGGGTATTGGACCTGCCGATTTACAGGGTCCTATGCTGGCACCTATCTGGTTTCCCACAAATACGACAACATTGTCCGTCACGGAAAGACCGTCCGATCCATCAAGAGTGCCAAGACGTTCTTCCTTGCTGGCCTACTGCTCGACAAATTGAAAGATCCCAGTGAAGTCTGGAAACAACCGGTGGGTGATCCACTGGAGATTGTTCCGGTTTCTCACCCCGTCCTGTTTACTGGCCCAGGATATCCGATTGAGGTGAAACTTCTCTGGAAGGGGGAACCGCTGGCCAACACCAAAGTCTCTTTTATTCCACAGGGAGTCGACCTGAAAGAGGGATTCGACGAGACCTATGAACGGATGACAACAGAGGATGGGCTCGCCTCTTATACCCCCAAGGCAGGGAACCGATACCTCATCGTTGCTCATTTAAAACGGGACGACGAGAAGACCGAGGAATACGCCTCCACTTCGTATGCGGCCACGCTTCAATTACTGATTCCCGAAGTCTGTCCTTGCTGCGAATAGATTCCGCGCAGGGATTCGATTCCAACTCACAAAGCCGCAGCAGACTTGTCTCACTGGCATCACTCGTTGATCTCCAGAACAACGTGATGATCAACTCGATCGTTCTGTAGCCGGATGAAATTCTCAGATACCGGCGTCCCATCGAGACTCAATTTTTGGGTAGTTCCCCCCGGGAAATTTTGATTGATTGTGATGTGGTAGAACGTCTCCCGATAGCGATAGTGAATCTTGAAGTTCTTCCAGTCGACAGGGAGCCTTGGCGCGAATTTGAGTTTGTCGCACTCCAGCGTGATTCCAAGTAACGATTCCACAATCAATCGATAAAGCCACCCGGCCGAACCTGTATACCATGTCCATCCGCCGCGGCCTGTATGCGGGGTGACACCGTAAACATCGGCGGCAATGACATACGGTTCAACACGGTACAGGAGTCTGTCATCCGGAGTTGCCCCGTGAGAAATCGGGTTGATCAGTCTGAACAGTTCCCAGGCGAGTTCGGTTTCTCCGAGTTCGGCAAATGCCATCACTGTCCAGATGGCGCTATGGCTATACTGTCCACCATTCTCACGAACTCCGGGAACGTAGCCTTTAATGTAACCCGGATTCAGGTCCGACTTATCAAACGGCGGATCCAGCAAAAGAATCAGTCGGTCGTTTCTCCGTACGAGATTCTTATTCACACTTTCCATTGCCGTTCGGGCCCGTTCTTTCGTTCCCGCTCCAGACAACACCGACCAACTCTGTGAAATCGCATCAATTCGACATTCCTGATTCTGCGCCGATCCGAGAGGCGTCCCATCATCAAAGTATGCCCGACGATACCACTCGCCATCCCAACCATGACTCTCAATGTTTCCACGGAGACGCCCGGCTTCCACTGTGTAATGATCAGCCAGCGTCACGTCTCCCCGTTGTCGGGCCAGCTCTGCGAACTGAGTCAGTACGTGAAACAGGAAGAATCCGAGCCAGACACTCTCCCCTTTTCCGTGCTCTCCGATGAGGTTCATCCCATCATTCCAGTCGCCACACCCAATCAACGGCAACCCGTGTTCGCCAAACTTCAAACCATAGTCAATCGCTTTCACACAATGCTCGTATAAAGTTCCCTGTTCCTCCGAGACTTGAGGCAGGTCGTAATACGATTCCTCGTCATCGCGTAACGGGCGAGAGACCAGATAAGGAACACGTTCGTCCAGAACGCCAGTGTCTCCCGTGCTGACGACATAGCGACACGCGGCGAGCGGCAACCACAAATAGTCATCTGAAAAGTGAGTGCGTACTCCTCTTCCCACCGGAGGATGCCACCAGTGCTGAACATCCCCTTCAAGGAACTGGCGACTTGCCGCACGTAACAGGTGATCACGCAACACCTGCGGCTGAGCATAAATCAAAGCCATCGCATCCTGAAGCTGATCCCGGAAACCAAAGGCTCCCCCTGATTGATAGAACCCTGAGCGCGCCCACATGCGACAGGCTAACGTCTGGTAAACCAGCCATCCGTTCACAAGATAATTAACAGATGCGTCTGGCGTTTCGAGATAAACAACTCCGAGCGTCCGACTCCAGTAATCCCAGACACGTTCAATAGCTCGATGGGCACTATCCACCGAACGAAACTTCTGTGAGAGCATCCTTGCTTCACTGGCCCCTCGTGCCGCGCCGACAGTGAATGTGATAACTCGTTCGCTGCCATCGGATAACGAAAACGGCGTCTGGATCGCTGCGCAGGGATCGTACCCGGCTCCGACCTGACCAGAGAGTCGTACACGCCGCATCGCATCCGGTTTGGCAAGAGTTCCGTTTCTGCCGAGAAACTCACGACGGTCACCGGTAATCGTGCGGTTTGCTTCACTGCAATTGACAAAGGCAACCCGATCATTGAACTCCTGACTGTAAACATTGTGAGCAAAAATCGCTCCGCTACTGCTGTCAGATTCTGTCACAACGTGAAGCAAGGATTTACTGCGGATATCGCCTAACACCAATTCCCAATATGCCGTTGCCGAGAGATACCGGGTCCTGCCTGAATGGTTCTTGATCTTCAACTTATAAAACTTGACCGGCGACTCAATGTCCACATAGACACAAAGTTCTGTAGAGATACCTTCTTGCGTATAGTCAAAAATGCTGTATCCGAAACCATGACGTGAGATGTACGAGTTCCTGCCCCGTGCAGGAAGCGGAGTTGGTGACCAGAAGCATCCTGTTTCTTCATCGCGAAGATAAATTGCTTCCCCGCAGATATCACTGACAGGATCGTTGTTCCATGGGGTGATCCGATACTCGTGACTGTTCTCTGCCCAGGTGTAAGCCGCTCCTCCTTCTGAAACCACGGTTCCGAATTGAGCATTTGCAATCACGTTTACCCAGGGAGCAGGCGTCGTCTCGCCGGGATTCAAGATCATGACATACTCGCGTCCATCATGACTGAATCCGCCAATCCCATTGAAGAATGCCAGATCTCGGTGCGGAGGCGGATCAGGCGACTCGGCAACGATATGACCAAGCACAGGTTTGAAGTAAGGAACTGAATTTGCCGTTTTCGATCGACGTGTCGCCTGCTCGGCAAGCGTACCACGGTCATCCATCAGGACAACACGAGCAACAGCCTGTAATAATGCCCGATCTTCATCAGACATCTGCTCGCCACGACGAATAAAGACACCGCCAGGTCGATCAATTAAGGAGGCTTCAGAACTGGCGGCAACAATATCAACAATCACATCTTGCAAGGTTTGGCGATAAACGGAATCGTCTTCATTCCAGATAACAAGGTCGACGGCCAACCCCTTATATCGCCAATAGCTGTGTGCCTGAACCGCCTGACGGACAAGTTCAATCTTCTCGACGTCGCGAATTCTTACGAGAACAATTGGAAGATCACCAGAAATTCCATATCCCCAGAGACCAGACTGGCCTTTTCGATTTCGAATCAGAACACTGGCTTTAGCGCGATGCAATGCTGAAGGATAGATGATTGACGAAGCCAGTCTTCCATACACCTGAGCATCGGCTTCTGTCGCCCCAATCTGCTGCAACAGTATATGGCTGTGGGTCCACGCGAGATCAAAGACACGATCAGTCATATGGGGATCGGTATTCCTGACCGTCAACGATTCAATTGCCATGCGTGATTCCGCGACCGCGGTAACGATATCAATTTTCACTGACTGATTCGGTTCAATCTGCACCGTTTTGCGAATGGAGACGATTGGATCAAGCACTGGCCCTGCCGTGTTCGAAAGCGGCTTGATCCCGTTGAATGCTGCAGGTGACGCAACACTGCGCTGGCGGCCAATGAACTTCATACGATCCGTTTCGTAGGAAGTCTCTCCAATGACCGTTCCATGGACATTCATCAGATGCGTCAGCCATGGAGGATGCTCGTCTGCTGAACGTGGGCGTCGCGTGCAGAAGATCGCATTTCTTTCATGAACAATCTCTGTTTGCACAAACAGATTACTGAAAGCGGCGTGTGCTTCATCCTGAGCCTGTGGGGCCAGCACCACTTCTGCGTAAGTCGTCACTTCAAGAGTTCTGACCTTGTCCGACAGATTGGTAAGAATCACGCGACGTAACTCAACGTCGTCTTCAGGCGAGACACTGACTTGAGTGTACGTTTCAATCTCATAATCAAGACGCCGGAACTCGGCTCGCGACTGAGTGAAGATTGCCTCATAGCCAGTCGTTGGTGTGGCCGTTGGCTGCCATGTATTCGACCAGAATTCGCCACTTACCACATCGCGGATATAACAAAATGCTCCCTTACGATCACAGGTTGTGTCTTCTCTCCAGCGTGTGACCGCAATATTGTGCCACCGGCTATAGCCTCCGCCTGCATTCGAAATTGCAACGTGATACCTGCCGTTCGACAGCAGGTGGACAGCGGGAAGCGAGGTGTTTGGATCGGTAATCACCCGCATCCCCTCGCCGCTAGGCGTAGGAGCAATGTGTGTGACACTTGCTTCTGTTGCATGTGGAAACACAGGCGCAGTTGCTTTAGGAACGCGTTCCTGTAGTAGAAGTTCTGCTGACCTGAAGATTGGATCGGAGGCAAACCGCCGTTGCATCGGCTTGTTCAACAACACAGAAGCGAGCGAAAGAAAAGACATTCCCTGATGATGTGCCATGAATTGACGCACAATCACATGCGACACTCCTGGCGGAAGGCGTGACGGCGTGTAGTCAATTGCCTCATAGAATCCATACTCGCCTTGAAATCCTTCTCCTGCCATTCGCTCCAGATTCTGGCAGGCATCTTCAGGTTCAACCAGTAATGCCAAGGCGGTCGCATACGGAGCGATCACAATGTCTTCAGCAAGACCTCGCTTGAGCCCAAGGCCGGGGACCCCAAACGCACGATATTGATAAGTCTTGTACTGATCGATCAAATTATAACCTGACTCTGAGATTCCCCAGGGGACGCCTCGTCGTCGGCCATATTCAATCTGCCGACGGACAATCGCTCGATATGTCTGGTCCAGCAACGTGTTATCAAAGTTTGGCATGATGAGCAGCGGCATCAGATATTCGAAGATCGAGCCGCTCCAGCTCAGCAATGCTGGAAGATGTCCTTCCGTCGTCAACAGACGCCCCAGCGCGAACCAGTGTGACTGATCGAATTCTCCTTGAGCAATAACGATATAACTGGCCAGTCGGGCTTCTGATGCAAGCAAGTCATAACAACTCACATCATGCCGTCGCTCACTGACATTATACCCAATGCGGAAGAGATCTCGGGACTTGTTGTACAACAGATCAAAATCCATGTCAGCCAGATCATGACAGGCCGAAGCAAGTTCATTGTAGGTCTCGATTCTGGTGATGCAGTTGTCCGATGCCCTCGTCAGGTTTTCAAGCAACTGCTCAAACCATTGGCTCATTTCAGATGACGCGAACTCAGGCATCGCTTCCAGCTTGTGAATCAGATTCTCACGAAGATTTGCGACATCCTTGAGAGTGGCCGTTCGATCCAGTTGATCGAGAGCTTCGCAAAGCTGAAACCAGTTTCCGGCCATCGGCACAGAATCAGACTGGCAGAAAAATTTGGGAGGGGTCGGCATCCCGACCCAACATGCCAGACTTTGCAGATCGGCGAGCTGATTGCGGCAACAACGAGAATAGGTCGCTGTCCACCACGCCAGTTCAGTTCCAGCAGCGACTCGTTCTTCCATCTCTTTTGCTGTCGCATTCAATCTGGTCAGCAAAGCATTCGCAGCATTCAGTGAGACAGGGTGTTCACGCAGTGCATCAAGCTGACGTTCAATGATTCTGACAATCTCGAAGTTTGCTCCGTTTTCTTTGGATGTCTTGATGGATGCTTTCGCAACATCCTGCAGGACATAAAGTGTGTCCTGCATCCCCTGAAAGAGCCGCGGCGGCAAGATTGGCGACTCGCACAATTCAAGAAGCCCATTCTTCAACACCAACAGATTGGCGACTAGATTTCCGCTATCCACCGTCGATACATAATGCGGGTTCAACGGTGCCAGACTTCGCGTGTCATACCAGTTATAAAAGTGCCCTTGATATCGCTCCATTCGAGAGAGTGTCGTGAACGTTCCTTGAATACGGGCAATCATCTGGCTTGCCGAGCAGTATCCAAAATCATACGCCCCAAGATCAGAGAGGAGTGACATCCCGATATTCGTCGGGCTCGTTCGATGCGCAATGACTGTCCCTGCATTCTGAGAAATATTGTCTGGAGGCAACCAGTTCTCTTCTGCAGTCACAAACTCTTCAAAGAATCGCCATGTCTTGCGAGACATGGTCGCCAGAAAGCGTCGCTGCTTTTCTGTCAGTTTCAGAACTCGACGCTGGATCGGCTGGCTGATGCTCCATGTGATCAGTGGGGCAAGAATCCATGCAACAAGCAACGGGCTCGCAATGGCAAGCACGTTGGGGTGGAAGACTGCGAGGAGAATGAACGCAGCCGCAGCGATCCCGGGGGAGAACGCCATCTGACGATATGATCCCGCCAGGCTCCCGTCTGTGGTTCGTTCCGCATCACTCGCGGTGCGCCATTCTAAAAGTTTGCGCTTCGTCCAGAACATTCGAACTAACGTCCGCACAATCGCGTCCGCATTGCTGGATGCTTCATAAGGAAGCTGAACCAATTCTATTAACTTCAGATAGGTCTGCCGTGCTACTGACGCAGCAGTAAATCGTAAATGCATCCGCCACGGGAGATTGATCGGCTTGCGAATGCTGTCGGCCACGAATTCAATAACGACAGGCAGAAACATCGCGATCACAACAAGAAGAAGCGAGATTCCAGCAATCGCAGGGGAACATGCCCATGAAACCAACAGCAGCACTACAGTGAAAATCGGAACAAGGCTGCGCCGCAGGTTGTCGAAGATCTTCCATCTGGAAAGCAGGGAGAGGGTGTTTCGAGTCGCTTTGCGTTCACGATCAAGAACCCATGGCAAAATCCAGCGAGCAATTTGCCAGTCCCCACGAATCCAGCGATGACGCCGCGACATGTCCGCGAGATAGCTGGATGGGAAGTCCTCAAAAAGAGTGACATCACTCAACAGCCCCGATCTGGCGTAAGCGCCTTCGATCAGATCATGACTGAGAATGGTGTTCGGTGGAAAATTGCCACAACATCGTTCAAACGCCTGAATGTCATAGATTCCCTTCCCGATGTAGGAACCTTCTGCAGCAAGATCCTGATAAAGATCCGACACGACACGGGTGTAAGGATCGATCCCAGGATCGTCTGTATTCATTCTGGAAAATCGAGACTTCAACGCACTCTGTAAACTGATGCCCACCCGAGGCTGCAGGATTCCGTATCCTTTGGTGACACGTCTCTTCTTCTCATCAAACACTGGTCGATTAAGAACATGTGCCAGTGAGCCCACCATTTCCATTGCCGCATCTCTGGGCAACTGAGTATCGGTGTCCAGCGTGATAACAAATCGAACCCCACGAAGCGCATCGATATCACCAACAACTCTGGAAAATCGGCACATTTCTCCCTGCAATATCGCATTCAGATCTGCAAGTTTTCCGCGTTTGCGTTCGTACCCCATCCAGACCCCTTCCTGCTCGTTCCATCGACGTCCACGATGAAACAGGTAGAAGCGATCATCCCCCTCGTCGCTATATTGATCATTCAGTCTGGCAATCCCTTCAGAAGCGAGCCGAACAAGTTCATCATCTCCGGGAAGCAATTCCTGATCAGCATCAACAAAATCAGTGACAAGTGCGAAGTGCAGGCTGGGGTCCTGATTCGCCAGAAAACGCACTTCCAACGCATCAAGCAGCCGCTCGATTCCCGCAGCACCAGTCAGCATCGTCGGGACAGCCACCAAGGTACGATACTCTGGCGGAATTCCGTTTTCGAAATCCATGCGTGGCAATGGCTGAGGCTGTAACAGCTGCGATCCAAACCAATTCGCAAAAGAGACCCCCAGGCTCGATGCGACAAACAAGGCCCCCAACGCCAGAACCGCAAACATCTCCCCGCTGACAGGGAAGAAAGTCAGTGAGAAAAGAAACACTCCTAATGTGATTCCAGTGACCACTGCAATCATCGAGAGATAACAAGTCAACGGAGCGAAGCGACGAATCTTGTCGAGAATAACAATGAGCGAACGGCGCATCTGTACCGCACGCTCCAGTTCAGGACGTCCATCATCAATCAGGTAATAACCGAGATGAGAAGATCTCGCAGTCGCGTCTTTACGGCAGGATTCTTCGGCAAACTGAACTGTTTTTCGGGCAACTTCATACTCCGTATATTTGCTGCGTCGGGAGATCGCTTCGACAGCGTGTCGATAACGATCCCGGGTGGCGAAGTCCATTTTCAGATAGATCCCGACCGGATCATCGGCCAAGGTCTTCTCAACAATGCTGTGTTTCTCAACGAAATCCCTCCAGTTGGATGCGTCGATAAACCGCAGGCTTCCAATGCTGTTGCCAATCGATACCTGATCAGCCGCCTGAGCCTGGGTTTCAGTTGCGATCAGATGCTCGGTCGTCAGTCCCTGCTCTGACAATCGATGTTCCAGCCAGGAATTCAGCAAGGCAAAAATCGGGTTCTGCCCCTGAATCTGCCGGGTGAGTTCGGAGATAAAGGCTCCTGACATCGGCGGTCCAGAACGGGCCATATCCGCCAGAACCAGAATCAGATCGCTAGGATGCTCTTCAACAACATGAGTCACCTGTTCTGCCCAGGCCGTTGCCAGATCACGATCATGTCGCGCGGAAGCAATACGCACCGCCACTCGACGCAGATTCTCAATCAATGCACATTGCAGCATCAACGGCAACGCCCATAACTCACCAAGCTTCAGGCTCTCCACCTCTTGATACGATGAAATAAATTCATCCAGACTTGCCATATCGATATGGCCATCGAGGTGAGTGATAATCTCCAGCGAGATGGAATAAACACGTGGAAGTCCAGCAAATGTCCCATCAACAAGGTGCGGCAGCTGGCGGCTGTACGATGGCGGGAACAGCCTGCGGATTGATCGAATCTGTTCCTCGATCAAATAGAAGTTGTCCAGCAACCATTCTGCAGCAGGCTCAACGCGACGATTCTGGGAAACTGCCTTTTCGACAAGATCGTATGTGTCGATCAGAATTGCTTCGTTCTCAGAAAGCCGCGAGAGCAACTGATTGCGAACGCGTCCTACTGTTGTGCGGTGAGAAGCCGCAAGAACTTTTGCATGTCGCTCAAGTTGATCCAGGCTGAACAACTCATCCCGCAGTGGCAGTTCATTATTCGGGTGGGATTTCTTTTCTGAAGAAGCATGACGTTTCAATAGTTTGCGAACTCTTGGGAAAGCTTCAGAAACAGGCACGCTGTTCTTCCTTTCAAAAGTTACCGAGACCGGTCCGGCCCGTCACAAAGTGACGACTTCAAACCGTTATTCGATCTGCATCATCGATCTGCCTCGATCATCTTCACTTCGGTTGTCCCGGATTCTCATATGGCCGCGGAGTAGTCACTCGACTGTAGAACAATGACATTCCGCGAGCCTGAAACGTCACGTCGTTTTCAGAACCCTCTCAATGTGACATTCACATAACAACAACGACTTGGAAAGCTATTTCCCTCAGGCTATTTATGCTGCGCAAGGCGTTACCCACAGCATAACCGCTCGTTCATCAATCCATAGCAAAATATGACAAGAGGATTATCAGGCAGGCTGACAATTCGAAACGATGCGAATTCGAAACTGCAACACAATCAAAGACAGGAGAGAAAGCGCACAATCAGCGCTGTCGATGACTCGATATTCAGTACGGCTTTTGACACCGTTCTTTAGTTTACGATACCCGAGCTCATCCGTTTGGCTACCCCTGAAATCGCAGCGATTCGCGCACGAAGGGTTTTGCATTCATTTACAAGTGGGCGATAAGAATAGAGCCTGCGTCTACGATGCTTCAGACATGCGCTGGAGACAAGTCATTCCAAGACCGGTTAAGTCGCAATGACATTGCCAGTTAAATCCGTCAGCGGATGTTCACCAACAAGAATGAACACTGGTTGGAACGGCAGGCTGGAGAGCAATCGCCAGCGAGAGAGACGCCCGATGCGGGGCTTATAAAAAGCAGACAACTAAGTGAGATCAGAGTTATAGCAGGCCGTCTGATCGACCGGTTGTTTCGCGAACCGGCTTCACCTGTCGAGTGTCCAGCACCCGAATCAGAATCAGTCGTTCGATGCCCTGAGAAAGATCGGCGCGAAAGAAACGTGACGCGAGGGAGTCCGGAGCATTCGGCTCTAACCCCAGAATGATCACTTCACCAACGTTCAGGTCTGCAGAAAGACGATGTTGATAAAGAGGGATCGACTGTTGTTGTTCACGGAACTGCCAGTCTTCATTCGTGGCAATTGCCCGCAACGCATTTGCCCCATGTCGAATCTCAGGGAATAACGAGATATTCACCCAGCCTTCTTCGACATACTTTGCAGACAGTCTCAGCAAGCAATGTGAATCATTCAGTTCGAGTTGTTTCGTGCCAGAATCATGTTTCAGTGTCACCGGGGTTCCGTTCGGAGGACTGGAAATCATGAGCAGTGTTTCCTGTCCTGACGGAACGGTATAACGACGCGGAATCACTCGTCGGGTCGGGTCCTGATCATTCGACAATGCAAACAGCGACTGCAATGACCGCGGCGGGCGTGACGGAGACATCGCACATCGGAATCCGTCCTCGGTCAGACGCTGACGATTCTCGTTCTCCAACGAAGAAATCGGGAAGAGTGAACTCCACAAGCTGTCGCCAATCAGCGGATCACCAATATGTCGGTCAACAAAGAAGACCTCAATATCGATGACATCGCGAGGCTCAACGATCGGTTTCAAAGGCGACTTGGACACCGTCATTTCCGTCGAGTCCGGAATCATTAACTGGCAACCGCCATTGCCGATTGCCAAAAACAGGCAACCGGCAATCGCCAGGAAGATCCATACTCGATGTGCAATGAACATGCGTAACTGAATGTCGCTGTCGCGTTTTCTGAGTTGAGGCCATGGCTTCCAACTGGCGGGCTCAGAATGAATCCGACAATCGGTGCCCTCGGCCAGTAGAGATCGCATCGGCTTATATTCAAGACCTGAAAGTTCGGTCAACGACCTCTCAGCAATTGCCAGAGAAGTGGCAGCGATGCGGCAGGCAATGCCGTACAGCAGGGCAGACGAACAGGCAACCGGCACAAAACGCCGACAAGCCAGCGAAGATCACGCAGCAGCGATCTCACGCATGATCCAGAAATGCAGTCAATTGAGAACTCAAACTGCTTCTTGGAAAGAGAGTTACATCCCTGTCAGGCCGGCTTCTGGCTCGATTTTGGGAGCAACTGGAATCGGTTCTTCTTCAATGAGTTCGCGAATGATCAAGTTCCGAAAGTGGACTTCAGCCCCTTCGCTTTGAAGACCGATCGCCCCGGAATCCGGCTGACTTCCGGCAACTTCCCCAACCTTATGACCATTGATAGAAACCGAGATCGTTCCAGATTTGCAGACCACCTGACATCTGTTCCAGTGATTGACAGGCTTGGCAAACTGCGGAACTTTGCGAATCTCGTTTGAAAGATGCATTCCTGTGCTGGCAAACGTGCTTCCGGCCTCTGGCTGGTAGAGCTGGACCTGAACGGAAGCTGGCCATATCTGCGGTTCGCCACTAATGAACAGCAGAATCCCGCTGTTTCCGTTCTTATCAACCGGGTACCGCCACTCCACGTCCAGTTCAAAATTCTTGTAGGACTTCACTGTCTGCAGATACCCGTGCGGTTCTCCAGAGCAGATCAGTATCGATTTCCCGGTCTCCTGATCCGTAGCTAGCCGCCAGGTATCAGAAATTTTGGAATTCTGTCGCCCGGAGAAGTAAGTCCACGTTTTTCCGGGAAAGGGCGTTTTCGAATCCAGAAGATCTACGGACTCGAATTTGGATTGCCCTCTTGCCTCTGCACTCGCAAATTCCCGAAGAGACAATGCATTGAATAACCCAATTCCGAGCAGAACCCGGAAAATGGTTTTGTGCAGACGGCCAGATTGTTCATTTGAAATCATTGAAGGGCGCCGCATTGGTATGACAAGAATCGATAAAAATACTCACGGTGCCAGATAATCGTGTTATGGTAATCCGCAGAATCAGTGTACGCAAATATATCGACGAAATCGGAAATGCCAGAGATCAGTTCCCTGCTGGAGATTCTGCAGCGCCCCCGCCGGTTTGTGGAGTGCTGATTCGTCTCAAAATTTCCTCGATCTCCGGGACGTTCGCCCGAGTCGTTGGTGTTTCTTTGGGAACCACGTTCATTTTTGATGTCAGGTGGATTTCCTGTGGAGGAAGCCGCTCCTGGCCGCGACAGGGTTGATATTCAATCCTCACAGTCAGAACCTGTTCCCCCTGAAGATCTTCGGGAACGGACAGCCAGCCAATGATCGCGGTTCTTCCAGCAATCCCCAACAACGGACGCAGGCCGTCTGATTGTGGAATATTGATCGGCTCTGGGAATCGGAGATCGCCAATGGAAACTCCCTTGGGAGTAACGACGGTCACCTGCAACGGGGTCAGTCCAACAGTCTGCTCCTGAGCCGCAAGAATTGTCCAGCCTTCTACGACGTTCAGATCGATCACCACAGCACAACGGCGTGCTGCAGGCAACTCCTGCATTGTCACAAACGCCTGAGCCGCCAGATGGGGATTCTGCATGACCTCAACTGGGGACGGAATGAGCACCCCCGGTTTCATGGCTGGGACAACCGACTCGTCTGCTAACGCTCCGGCTGAGTTCAGTTTCAATTCCGATGGCAAAACAATCTGGGCGGAAGTAACTCCCGTTGTCGCCTTGGGCATCTCGTCTTGCTTGCCGTCCGACATCCGTTCTTGTGATCTGGACGGCGGAACTTCGGGCTTTGACTCCGGACCAGATGGCAGCATCGATGGAGAATCTGATTTCTGCAGCGCGGGGTCAGGAAACTCTCTCGGCTTTGGAGTCGATGGAAGCTCTGATTTTTCAAGAGGCTTCGCTGGTTCAATCACCGGAGCAGTCTGATTCGGCGCGATAGAACGACCAGACGATCGCCCTTTTGGCGAGACTGGCTCCGTTTTCATTCCAGAGGGTTTCGGAGTGCCAGGAAGTTCTCTTGGAGTAGAAAGCCCCCCGGTAAAGAGTCCTTCTCCGCCCGATCCCGTTGGCTGCAGACGGCCAAACCAATGCAGATGATCCTGTAAGGCCAGTGCCATCGTTGCTGAACGTGACGGAGATTGCTCCAGAGTTCCGCCAAACGCCGCCAGTGTCATCGCCGCATAACTTCGATAAGACTCGCCAAATCTTGTGCGACTGAGCCGTACAAGATTCTGAGCAGAGACTCCATTCCCAGATGGCAAAATTCCATCCGTCGCGAGTTTCACCCGAGTCATGGGAACCGATTGCCCATGTGGGGTCAGAAAAAATCCGTGCTGTTGCTGGTCCCAGAACGACCCGATCTGCTCATCAGTCAGACGCCGTGCTGCATTCAGCCACTTCTCTTCGCCTGTCACGTCGTTCAATGTCAACAAACTGCTGACGAAACAGGCGTAATCATCAAGAATCGCAGGGGGAGCCACTGACTGAGTATGAGCCGTTCTTAGAAGTCGCCCTGACGTATCGCGGTGCAATGTCAAAATTCGCAAAGCCGCTCGCTCTGCAGCGACGATGTAATCACGACGCTTTAAGACATGTCCAGCCGTGGCCAGTGCTCGAATCGTCAGCCCATTCGAGCAGGTTAACATCAATTGACTTCGTTCCGGTGCGGGACGTTGCAAACGCTGATCGAACAACTTTTTTCGAATCTCAGCGAGCCGAACCTCCAGTTCTTTCATCGGCAATGCAAGTTGACCGGCGATCTCTTCAATTCGACCAGTTCGAGCCAGGACATAACCAGCAGGAAACGTGTGAGGATCGTTGAGCCCATACAGTGTCAGGCAAATCCGCATCTCACTCGGACGTAACAACTGTTCGAGTTCCTCACGGGTCCAGACATAGTATTTGCCTTCACTTCCAGCACTATCTGCGCCAAGTGCGGAATAGAAACCGCCATCGGTCGATGTCAGGTCACGGAGAATGAAATCGAGAGTGTGCTCTGCGGTGCGACGGTACGAATCCCGACCGGTACGGCGATAGGCATCCAGATAGACCTCTGCAAGCAACGCATTTTCTGTCAGAAGTTTTTGGAACCGGGGAATGCTCCAGTCTGCATTTGCGGCCCCATGATGAAATCCGCCTCCGATCTCGTCATGAACCCCACTGTCTGCCAGTTTTCTCAAGACCTGATCGACAAGTGCGACGGGATTTCGAGCAGAATCGAGTTGTTTTCCAGACTGCGATTGAAGCAATTGCAGACATGATGGATCGACAAGATAACGCACGCCGGCTGCGCTCTCCGATGAATCCAACGTTGATTCAGCGGAATCCACCAGCACTTCAACATTCGCAACAACCGCCTGAACAACCACTTCAACGAGTTGTTGATCAACAGTGACAGAGGACTTCCCTGACTGGAATTTTCTGGTGACTTGCTTCCCAATCATGCCTGCCGTACTTCTGGCATCGACCTCGCGCGTCGTCCATGCCTGATGAACGTGTCGCAATACCGACGCGAACCCCGGTTTGCCAGGCTGATCATGCACAGGTGAGTAGGTCCCGGCGGCGAAGGGCTCCTGTTCCGGTGTCAAGAAAAGCACGGCGGGCCATTGGAGTTGTGTTGGCGCTTTCGCCAGACGGAGATACTCCTGCTTGGCAATCTGATAGACGGTTGCCAACTCTGGATGAAGCTCCTGGTCAAGATAAACACAGGTGAAGTTGCGGTTCAGTTCTTCAGCAATCTCAGGCTGCGAGAGCACTTCTCGCTGCATTGCCTGACTCCAGTGATCTGCCTGATCGGCAATGAAAAGAAAGATCGGCTGCTTTTTTTCGGACGCAGTTTGAAACGTCTCGCTATTCCACAACTGCCATTTCACCAGAGAGGAAGTAGACGAACCAGCAGCCCCGGTTCCGGCAGGCGAAAACTGTCTTGCCCGGTCCTGGGATTCACTGCCTGATGCCGATTGAGCCCAACCCAACTGCACAGATCCCAGCAACCATGCCCCGACAAGTAAGGCCGCTCTTCCCCAGAAAGCGAAGGAATGACTCATCCCCCTTAAAGGTGACAGTGACGAATTGTGATCTGACATGGCAGTTCCATCTGCACATCAAGCCCAGCGTCAATCACTGGCAGGATGTCTCACCCTTGCTTGAGCTTCACTACCTGAAACTTGTCGGCGGAGATTGGCTTTGGATGTTCACGACATCCGTTTCAATCGACCGTGCTCAGTCGTCATTAATCGCAGTGAAATTGTTCATTTCAACTGAATTGAATTCGCAAGAGTTTACCTGCTTTGTGAGCACGAAATCCAGTGTTTTCCCAGCATTGTCTGAACCAGAGTCCAGATATCTTGGGTAGTTGGACGTTCTGCAGATGCTTCTACAAACGAAGCGAGCCAGCAATTCAAATTATTGAACCGCTGGCCCGCTGTCATCGCTGGCAACACTTGCCCTGCCCCTCGGAGCTTGACCAGAGAGACAGAGAGAACAATTGGTGTTTAGGTTTAGTAGTCGCGTGGACGAACACGACCCTGAACTCGCAGTGGAACACCGAGAATTCGCAGGAAGCCGGTTGCGTCTGTCTGGTTGTACTCTTCTCCTCCAGCTTCCATCGACGCGATTGCTTCGTCGTACAAGCTCTGAGGTGAAGTTCGGCTCACAACGCGAGCGTTCCCCTTGTACAGACCGATCGTGACTTCCCCGGTGACTGGCTTCTGCAGTTCCTTAATGAACGCCATCAGAGCGTCCATCTTCGCGCAGTACCAGAAGCCGTAGTAAACCATCTCAGCCACTTCTGGACTCAGGCGATCACGCAGGTGCACTGCATCGCGATCAAGAGTCAGCTGCTCAAGGGCCAGGTGAGCTGTGTAGAGAACAGTCATTCCCGGAGATTCGTAAACCCCACGAGACTTCATGCCGACGAAGCGGTTTTCAACAATGTCAATACGACCGACGCCGTTCTTACCAGCAATTTCATTCAGTTTCAGAACGATCTTGTCAGCGGCCAGTTTCTCACCATTCACACTGACTGGGACACCAGACTCGAACCCAACCTTAACGGTTGTTTCAACATCTGGAGCGTCCTGCGGCGAAACAGTCATACCAAAGTCGATGTTTGGAATCCCGTCGACAGCCGGATCTTCCAGCACCCCAGCTTCGTAGCTGATGTGCAGACAGTTTTCGTCGGATGAGTACGGTTTCTTCGCGGTCGCTTTGACCGGAATATTCTTCTGTTCGCAGTAAGCAATCATCTCCGCGCGGCCAGGGAACTGCTGGCGGAAGGATTCCATACGCCACGGGGCAATGATCTTCACGTTTGGATCAAGCGCTTCGGCAGCCAACTGGAAACGACATTGATCGTTTCCTTTTCCAGTTGCTCCGTGAACGAAAGCCACGGCCCCAACTTCGCGTGCGCGCTGCAGACAGGCTTTTGCGATCAGAGGACGAGCAATTGAAGTCCCAAGCAGATAAATGGTCTCGTACTTCGCCTGCCATTGCAGAACAGGAAAAGCGAAATCACGGCACAGTTCCTCGGTCACGTCGACAGCGATCGAAGTCTTCGCCCCGATATCGAGCGCCTTCTTGAGAATCGCCGGACGATCTTCGCAAGGTTGTCCAAGGTCCACATACAGGCAGTGGACGTCGTACCCCTGGTCCATCAACCAGCCAACCAGAACCGACGTATCCAATCCCCCGCTGTACGCGAGAACCACTGATTTCGACATGAGAGCCTCAAAATTGTTGCTGAACGCAATAAAATCACATCAGGCAAGCCAGCAAAAACAGGCGGAGAGTCGAAACGATTACTGCCAGACTGGTTCACTTGCTCCCTGTGCATCGATTTACACGATTCCCCGTCGACATTCAAATGCGACGTGATTTCCGGCCAAATTCTCTCACAAATTTCCAAATACAAAAACGACCTTTGATGAAACACCTGATGTCACGGAATATCATCAGCGTTCTCCGTGCCGGTCTGTTGCATCACGCATCCCGACTTCCCACAATCGGGCTGAATTTTTAGTTCTGGCCCCTGTCGGAGTTGAGTTGCCTTATGTCACAGAATCCTACGATTCAATTGAGTGCGTTTGCTGATGAAGCCGCGAATCGCAAAACCGCTGTCGAGCAACTTTCTGTTCTGTCTGCTCTTGGGTTGAAATACTACAGCCCTCGGTTCATTGATGTCACCGGTTCAGGAACTGTAAAGCACGTCGTCGAATTGTCGGACGAAGAACTCGCCCAACTGGCCGAGTTGCACAAAGAATACGGGATGTCCGTTACCAGCATTGGCTCTCGCATCGGCAAGGTCAAACTGCTGAATCAGGAAGACGGCTCTCACAACAAATACATTCCGATCGACGAATACATGCAGGGTGAAGTGGCCGCGACAATTCGCGCCGCAAAAGCACTCGGCGCGAAATTGATTCGCGGCTTCTCCTTCTATCAGCCAAAGGGGGAAGCTCCAGATGGGTACGTAGATCAAGCGGTCCCGCTGATTGCCAAAATTGCAGACGAGTTCGGTAAGCACGGCATCATTTACGGGTTGGAAGTCGAAGCGAACCTCATCGGCCAGAACGGACGCATGCTGGCAGAACTCGCACGCAAGATTAACCGCGACAACCTCGTCGTGATCTTCGACGGCGGAAACCTGTCCTGCCAGAATATGAACCCAGTCCAGTGCTACGCTGAATACGAAGAAATGCGGCCGTACATCGGCTGGATTCACGTTAAGGACTACTCAATCGTTCCTGGCCTGACCTGGAGCGGCTACGTTGACGAAGAACGCCTGAAGAACTTCGTGCCTGCCAACGTTGGGGATTCAGGTCATGAACTCATCTTCCGTGACTTCCGCAACTACGTTCCAGAAGTGAACGCCAGAATGCAGAAGTTCGGCCTGCCAGGCACCTTCCTCGAACTCGAACCACACCTGAAAGGGGGAGGACAGTTCGGGGGATTCAGCGGTCCAGACGGAATGGGCGTCGCCGTCCGTTCACTCTGCTCACTGCTGGACTATGTCGGCATTAACTACGACCTGCGAACAATGGCCGACATCAAAGAAGCCCGAGGCTTCTAGACCGTTTCGGTCGATCAGTTGCCGCACCGCAGCTAACGAACTTGATTAAAA
>JBEBTF010000009.1:0-41489 GCA_040393865.1 Planctomicrobium piriforme
TGATACCACGTGCCATTCCGTCAGCTGACTCGTCACGACGAATGCAAGTGAGTCGGGCACTCGAAGCCTCATCGACTGACACCGATTCTGGATGCTTGCTGAATCCTGAGCACTCCTTCGACACTCCCCATTCGAACGCCCCAAACGGAGACCAGTATGTTGTGGTCGAGACTGAACCCCTTCAGTAAAGTATCCTTCGCCTGTGCGTGTCTGGGAGTTCTTCTCGCTCTACACAGCGTCGCCTTCGCTCAGGACGATTCAAGCAAAACATCGAACAATGCCGCCGGAAACGCCGACGTTGAGAAGGTGATTCAGAACTTCGTGGGGAAAGGGCAGATCACCGACGATTCAAAGCCGACTCCACCGGCTGAATCGCTGAAGATGTTCGAGCTTCCAGAAGGGCTAAAGATCGAGCAACTCGCCACAGAACCAGACATCGCACAACCGCTCTACATGTGGTTTGATGAACGCGAGCGTCTGTGGCTGTTGGAGTATCGCCAGTATCCGTTTCCGGCAGGGCTGAAAGTGCTGCGTTACGACCAGTACCTGCGAGCCGTGTTCGATAACGTTCCGCAGCCACCACCGAATCACGTACCCGGTCTGGATAAGGTCACTGTCTTCGAAGACGTGGACGGCGACGGCAAATTCGATTCTCGTAAAGACGTTATCACCGGTCTCAACATTGCCACGTCTGTCGTGACAGGCCGCAAAGGGATTTGGGTCATGAACCCTCCCTATCTGCTGTTCTATCCTGACGCCGATGGAGACGATATTCCAGACGGCCCGCCTGTTGTGAAGCTCTCTGGGTTTGGAATTCAGGACACCCATTCGACGGCAAACAGCATGGCCTGGGGACCAGACGGGTGGCTGTATGGAGCCAACGGATCAACCACGACCGCAGACGTCATTTCCAAGGCCTCCAAAGTCAGTTTTGAAGGGCAGTGCATCTGGCGATTCCACCCAGAAACCGAGGTCTTCGAGGTCTATGCCGAAGGGGGCGGAAACACATATTCATTGGAGTTCGACGCACGTGGTCGCGTCTTCTCTGGAACGAATCACGGGAATACCCGTGGGATGTATTACCCACAAGGCTCCTACGGTGAGAAGAACTTTGGAAAGCATGGTCCGCTGACCAACCCATATGCTTTCGGGTACTTCAAACACATGGATCATGAAGGCGATACCGTTCGTTTCGCCCAAACGTTTGTCATCTATGACGGAGACACCCTTCCGAAGAAATATCAAGGCAACATCATCGCCGCGAACTCGCTTCACAACCGAGTTTGGGCGAGCGAATTGTCTCGTAACGGATCGACTTATCGCACTGTCGACATCCCGGTCTTGTGCTCAACGAAAGACCATTGGTTCCGTCCGGTGGATGTGAAAGTGGGTCCAGATGGAGGTGTGTATCTCGCCGACTGGTACGATTCGCGTCTCAGCCATGTTGACCCCAAAGATACCTGGCACAAAGAGAGTGGTCGGCTGTATCGGATTCAATCAACTGATGCTCCCAAACACACGCCAACCAATTTCAAGAAGCTGACGAATCAGGAACTGATCGAACGTTTCAAACACACCAACAAATGGCAACGACATACCGCAGCTCGCGTTCTAGGTGAGCGGCTGCTTGACGCAGGCTCAACACCAGAAGCAGAGGCAACAAGGAAACAGCTTCGCAATCTGTGCCTGGCAGATTCTCCAGACGCACTGGAAGCCTTGTGGGCGTTGCACCTCGGAGCAGGGTTCAATGAGGAACTTGCGGCTCAACTTTTAACTCACCCACAAGTCGATGTCCGCCGTTGGACAGTGCGTCTGTTGGGGGATCATCGGAATGTCAGCACAAGCATGGGCAGCAACCTTGCTCGCATGGCTCACAGCGAGCCGGACGTTCAGGTTCGCTCGCAACTTGCTTCTTCAGCACGCCGCATGGAAACCAGTATCGCGCTTCCAATTCTGGAAGGGTTACTGACACATGCCGAAGATGCTCAAGATCCACACATGCCACTGATGCTGTGGTGGCTGCTCGAATCGCATTGCGGAAACGTCGTTGAAAACGGTGCGCCGCATCTCGGGATGATTCTCAAACCAGCAGAAGCAAAGGCTCCTCGTGAACAGGTGCTGCAATGGTTTGCTGAACCACAACGCTGGAGCAATCCTGTTGTTCAGGAGACGCTGGTTCCACGCCTGATGCGTCGCCTAACTCAGGAAATGGCGACGAAGCCAGTTGATCAACAGGACTGGTCTGCTTGTGACCGATTGTTGCAACTCGTCCCATCCAGTGAAGTCAAACAGCAACTCGTGGCAGCCTTCCTTGAAGGAAGTCAGGGACAGAAGCTCGCGACCTTACCGCAACCCCTGAACACGGCAATTAACGAGTATCAGGCCGAACTTGCGAAATCCGATGTTGTTGCAGGAATCCGCATTGGAAACGCCGACGCGATCAAGAAAGGGCTTGAACAACTTCGGAACAACAACACTCCGATTCCACTGCGTCTCAAGCTGATCGAAATCTGCGGTGAAACCAAACTGCCAGGAGCACTTCAACCGCTTCTCGGCTTACTAGGCTCGCCATCAGCTGCGTTGAAACGAGCTTCTTTGCAGGCTCTCGTTTCTTACAACGATGCCAGTATCCCGAACCGGATCTGTTCTGCATGGCAATCAACACTGACCGATGAAGACGGTATTCGAATCGCAGCATTGCGTACGCTCGCAAGTCGTCCGGAATGGACTGCAAGGTTGCTGAACGAAATCACCGAGTTCCGCATCGCTCCGTCAGCAGTGCCTGCAGACATCATCCAGCAGATGCGATTGCACTCCGATCCAGAACTCCAGAAACAGGTCGACAAGATCTGGGGACGAGTTCGTGAAACAAGTGCAGAAAAGCAGGAACAGATCGCTCGATTGAAGAAGCTGATTCAGGGACATCAGTTCAAAGAAGGGGGACAGAAGCCGGATATTGCCGTAGGAAAAGCACTCTATAAAGAACATTGTGCAACCTGCCATAAGCTGTTCGGAGAAGGGGGAGAGCTCGGTCCGAACCTGACTGGCTATGAACGTTCCAATTTAGACTTCATGCTGCAGTCGATGGTTGATCCTTCGGCCGGAATTCGAGAAGAGTTCACACAGTTCCAGGTGGTGACAGAAGACGGTCGCGTCCTAACCGGTCTGCTGACAGATCAAACTCCACTGGCGATCACCATCAAATCCGCAGACAACAAAACGACCGTGCTGCCACGAGACGAAGTCGAAATCCTGCAAGGAATGCAGACTTCGTTAATGCCAGAAGGATTGTTGCAACGCCTGTCAGATGAACAGGTCATTGCTCTGATGCAGTATCTGACGGCGCCCGCCCCTCAATAATCCGCAACATTCGAACTGCAAATGACACAGTAAATTTCCGGCTCGATCTCCACGAGACGATTGAGCCTGAACCTCAAAGAACAGGTGCCAGTGCGATTAAATTCGCACTGGCGCTTTTTCTTTTCACAACCACACAACAAACCACAAACAACGCGAAATCAACAACTTACAACAGAAAACGCCCCAAATCGCCCACAATCAAATCCGAACATCCATATCGATCTAACTCCATACATTTTGCCGAGTTCCTACAATACAAACAAATCGGCCAACTCCTGTCGTTTTGTGGGTTTTATATTGGTTTTCTGAATTGAAAATGTTAATTTGGATGGTTGCCACTTTCCGCACTTTACCAGAACGGTTGGGGAATCGTTTTGAATGGTGAAGTCGGGATTCACTGCAAAGTGAAACACCGCGTTCGTGGGCGCGAAGCAGTTAGTGACGCATTAACAACGGGAAAATCTGAATAACACAGGTTTTCACAGGGATGCCGATGGTGGCTCACCATCGGACCGTTTTCCACATTCCTTGTTATTTGCGAAACGTTGCAGGACACCGAATGAATCACTTGCTTCAGGGTTACGAGGTCAATCAGCAGACATGGTTTTACCTGTCGTTGCTGTTGATCACGGCCGTCTATTTCCGATTCACTCGCATCATCTCATTGCGGAATGTCGACCTTGCGCTCCTGCTTTCGGCATCGCCGGGACTCTTGTTCGTTAAAGCAGAAGTTCCTGCTGTCACAACACTTGGCCACACATGGCTGTTTGTGATTGCCTGCCTGTTTCTGGTGCGTTTGTTTATCGACCCGTTTCTCAGTCGTCGCCCCTATCTTGGTCAGAACCTGAATCCACAGGGAATGGGATTCCTTTGTTGCTCTGCATTCGCATTCCTGATGACACAGGCAATCACCAGTGCGTTGCCGTTGGCATCACAGGAAACCATCGCGAGAGCCGACGAACTCATCACCCGAACAGCAACGAGTCCACCAACTTCAACAACAACCCCCAGCGCCGGTCCAGCTGCTCCGTTACTGTTGTCGCCAGCTGTTCTGATGTTTCAGGAACTCTCCGCCAAAATCATGGCCATTCTGGCACATGCGGCGGTCATCAGCGGACTCTGGTTTGTCGGGCGAAATCTTTTTGCCGACCGGAATCTCGGTTTGGCCATGGCGACGCTTTATCTGCTGCTGCCCTGTACGGCGTACAACGTCGGCGAGTTTAACCATGTGTTGCCTGCCGCATTGATCGTGTGGGCGTTTGTCTGCTTCCGCAAGCCCATCGTCTCTGGAGTTCTGCTGGGACTTGCTTGCGGCACGCTGGCATTCCCGGTGTTTCTGCTTCCGATCTGGGCGGTCTTTTATGGCCGACAAGGGGCAGGGCGGTTTGTCCTGGCACTGGCCTGTGTCGCGCTGGTGCTGGTGGGAAGTCTGGCGATGACCTCGACCGACTCCAATTCGTTCGTGCAAAAGACAGTTGGTTCAGTAAACATCGCACTCTCAGCGTTTTCTGGGGTTCAACCTGAATCCTCATTCTGGGGCGGACTCGGGTACCTTTCGGCATACCGTCTGCCTGTCATGGCCGCCTACTTCATCATGGTGACGGTCATGACCATTTGGCCTAAAGATCGCACTGTTGAAGTTCTCCTCGCACAATCAACGGCTGCAATCGTTGGAACCCAACTTTGGTACACAGCCGAAGGGGGGGTGTATCTGCTCTGGTATCTGCCACTGATGCTGATGGTTGTGTTCCGACCACGCCTCATCCATCTGCGTGCTCCTGCTGCACAGAATCAGACGACAGAGACGGCGAACATTTCCCCAGGCAAAGTCATCAAACGCCCGTACTTCGCGCGGCACCTTCAACTGCGTAACAGTCATCTCTTCCGGTAAACCGTGACCATCAGTTCGCGCCGAAGAATCCTCAATTAGGAACAGGCTCATGCTTTTCGAAGTGCGAGAAGCAACGGAGCCACCTCATTAGCTGGCCGGGCGAATTCGATTCGGTGATGGCCCATCAGTGCCTGATCGTTCATCCAGTGTTCAACAGCAACCGCTTCCTCAGCGCCACCGGGATGACCACGATACGCGGCAACACAAATCACTCCGCCAGACTTCAGCAGCGCCAAACTTCCATTGAGCGCCGCGATTGTGCCGTCGGTCGTGGTAATGATCTGCTTGTCTCCCCCGGGAAGATAGCCCAGATTGAACACAACCACAGAGACGTGTCCCAGCAGGTCAGCCGGCAACATGGATGCGATTTCAGCATGATTGCCGCAGAACAGCGTGACGTTCTCCACTCCAGCGTCAGTTAATCTTTTCTCAGTCGCGTCGCAGGCCGCACGCTGCAGATCGACTGAAAACACTCTTCCAGTCGCCCCCACAAGTTTTGCGAGAAACAGCGTATCGTGTCCGTTGCCCGTCGTGGCATCGACAGCAATGTCACCTGCCTTCAGGTAACTTTGAACGAGTTGATGAGCAAGCACTGTTACCGAAACCACCGTGCGACATCCAGTTCAGAAGGAAGAGGTTGAGAATCCAGAAGTCTTGCCGCCAGTAGCTTCGCCAGCCAAGGGCTCCAGAGCGACCCCTTGGTCCCCAGTCCATTGAGGATTGCAATCTGTGGGAAATCCGGATGGAGACCGAGCACTGGACGAAAATCATGCATCGTAGGACGCACGGCCGCAAGTTGATCGATTACTTCAAAGCGAAACCGGATAAACTCAGCCATTTGTTGAAGCAGTTTGTTGCGACCTTCTGTCGTCGGTTCGCAATCAAGTTTGTCCCATTCGAACGTCGCCCCCACTCGATAGGTCTCGTGTCCATCGGCCGCCATCCAAAGCCCGCTGTGGATCACCCGTTGTTCTGTAACACCAGGGGCGTGAATCCGTAAGAGTTGACCTTTCGCCGGGTTGAATTTCACCCTGCCAAACCATGGATGATTCTGTCCGGCATATCCCTGACAGAAAACAACACGCCCAGCAGTCACCTCATATCGCTCAAGCTGTACGCCGTTTTCAGTAATTACGATATCGGAATGAGGATCAACGGTCCCTTGACGATAACAGCCGTCTGCGACCAAGGCTTCACGCGACCGGTTCAGGTATGTCGCAATATCAAGTCTGGCCGCCAAAGACTGTTCAATCGCCCCTCCAACCGCAGTAAACCAGTCCGGATTCAGTGCCGGAGCAGGGGGGTGAATTGTCGACGGGTTATCAACACCTCCCAGTTTCTGCAGACATCGCTCCCGAGATTCTTCAGAATGAAACAAACGAACAGCGGGGACCGTACGAAGTATTGCGCATCCCCAGAGAGTTTCGAGTTTCCGATAGAATTCGACCGCCAGCGGCCAAGCGGCCTCCCATCCCCAAGTCATGACCAGCTTGGGACCTGAGAGCGGAGTAATCAGCCCTGCCGCCACACGGGACGCGGAAAGCGGTCCCTCTGCATCAATCACCAGAACCTGTTCTCCGCGAAGTCGCAACGTCCACGCAAGTGCAGCCCCGGCAAGACCATGCCCAATAATGACCGTTAAATTGGAGGGGGAACGCATCGGAATCGAATCACACGAAGAGATTTTTTTGTTCAACTCGGAATGTAACGAATTCCAGTACGACATTGTTTCGAAATCGTGAACGGGGATCAAACACCTGACAACCGATTTGCCGCCGGGCCTGTTGTCAGGTACTTTCAGGAGGCAGGTAACACCAAACACTGCACAATCAAACACAGCCATGAACGATCACGTCATCTTGAACATGGCCCTAGCTTCCCTCTGCAAAGGGAATGCAAAAGGATTCTGTTACGAAACCGGCTCTTTCCAGCGGTTCGTTCCGGAATGAGCAAGAGCTTGCTCGATTCGTAAAAGAGATGACTCATCCTTCATTTCACCAGTTGATACGAAACGACATGGCGCACGCTGCCAAAGATCACCAGACCACTTCCCTTGAAAGCTCTCCCTGTCTCCAGGGAGAACGAGTCACGTTCACAGGGACGTTGGCCTCGATGACACACTCTCAAGCGGCTGTTCTGGTCGCTGAGCACGGGGGCACCGCATCGGACCATGTCAGCCGGCAAACGACTATGCTGGTGATTGGTGAAGAAGGATGGCCCCTTGATGACAATGGATTGCCGTCAGCCAAACTGCAACAGGTCGATCGCTACAAAGCCGCCGGCGCAGAGATTCAGGTCATTACAGAATCAAACTGGCTGTCACTACTTGGCCTGAATGATCATCGGGAAGAAGTCCATCGCCTCTATACACCAGCGATGCTCTCGTCGATCCTGGGAATTTCGGTTCACATCATTCGCGGCTGGGCACGCATCGGGCTCATCAAGCCAATCCGGATGGTCTACCGCCTTCCTTATTTTGACTTCCGAGAGGTCAGTTCTGCCCGCCGCTTAAGTGATCTGCTGGAATCCGGCATTCCCAGAAAAGATCTGGAAGAGAGCTTGCGTCGTCTGCCTGCTGTTCAACGCGGCGATGAACGACCGCTCGAACAGCTTCAGATTCTGGCGCATCAGCTCGGCGTCGTGATTCGTGACCGACACGGGTTGATCATTGCGGCCAATGGACAACGCCTCCTGAACTTTGACGATCAGACTACGGAAAGTGTCGATGCGCCAGAAGATCAGGACGACAATGACTCAATGCCGTCCTTACGTTTTGCACCTGCCATTCCGGAATCAAATGAAGGTCCTCGTGACTGGCTGATCGAAGGATGTCGTCTCTACGACGCGGACCGCCTGCATGAAGCGCTGGAGGCCTTTCGAAAGGCCGCACTGCATTCCCCTCAGTCTGCCGATGTTCACTTCCAGATCGGGGAATGTCTTTACCGGATGGGAAACACTCAGGCTGCACTCGAACGCTATTATTCTGCCGTTGAGCACGACAACGATTTTCTGGAAGCATGGACACAGATCGGGTGTCTGCACCGTGAACTGGGAGACCTCACGGCAGCACGACAGGCGTTCGAACAATCTCTGCAGTTGCTGCCAGAATACCCTGACGCACATTTCCACCTTGCCGAAACATTGCACGACCTTGGTGAAGAAGATCTCTCCCGAGTTCACTGGGAAGAATATCTTCGACACCACTCACGAGGCCCTTGGGCGGAAATTGCACGCCAGCGTCTTCAGCAGTCGCTTGAATAGCCCACGACGCAATTGCTCATCGTTCTGAGAATTCGCCGTCAGTTGCCTCAACGTTATTGTTCGGCCTTCTTCTGACGCTTATTGGCGATCTTCGTCAGCTTCTCGTTGATGCGGGCAAATTGTTTCAACCAGCGATCATAGTCCTGCGTTTTGAATGCAAAGTACTCACCCACATCAGGATGGGGGAGAACAAGAAACTGTTCCAGCTTCATCGCATCGAGCAGCGCGGTTGCCACCTGTTCCGGAGTCACTGCAGTGACATTCAGAAACTGATGCACAGGGTCGCTGAGATCCAGAAAATCAGTGGCAACACCGGCAGGGCAGACGCACGAAACACGGATTCCCTGCTTCTGGTAATGGACTGACAACCACTCAGCGAAGGCAACCGTCGCATGCTTGGTCACAGAGTAGGGGGCAGAGCCAATCTCGGTCAGCAATCCCGCTGCCGACGCCACGTGAACGAGGTAGCCGCGTCCACGCTCAAGCATCTGAGGAAGAACCGCTCGTGAGGCGTAAACGTGCGCCATCACATTCACATTCCACAGACGTTGCCACTCCCCATCCAGAACTTCGACTCCCCCTTTACAGGTGATGCCAGCGTTCGAAACGAAGATATCGACGCCGCCAAACTTCTCATCAGCAAACTGAACCAGTCGCTGAATATCTGCTTCAATTGAGACATCGCAGCGCAGAGCAGAACCATTGATTTCCTCCGCCACCTGAGTAGCAGACTGTTCATCAATGTCAGCCACGATGACGTGCTTGGCTCCCGCTTCCGCGAAAGATCGACAGATCGCTTTCCCGATCCCGTTTGCTCCACCGGTCACGATGGCAACACAATCCCGAACATCCACAGGTTCACCTCATAAAACATGAGTGTTTCTGAATTCGCATTGCGATGCCTGACTCACTGTGCCCAGAATTCATCTGAAAAAAGATGCCCCATGCATCAAGCACACAACGCGCGTTGCCACGAGAAACAACAGCTTCAACGAACCATTCACCAGCCAAAGTACGATTCGGCTGGTGAATGGCCGAAGTCAATGAAATCAGTATGAATGCTGCGAGACTTAAACTCGAAGTTCTTCAGCTGCTCCAGAAAGCAATTCAGGGTATCGCTGCCGAATCGGCTCGACGACTTCTGCAACGAACTCGTCTACCTGCTCAGGGCTGCGGCCAATGAACCGGCTGGCATCAAGAGCCCCGGTCAAATCAACTTTCGCGAACCCCGGATCTGTCTGCAATCGCTGCAGCAGATCGTTCTGCAATCCGAGTTCTTTTACCTGACGAGCCGCTTCCACACTGTGAACGCGAACACGTTCGTGAAGGTCCTGACGATCCCCGCCAGCCTGAACTCCGGCCATGAGGATCTCTTCCGTTGCCATGAATGGAAGTTCCTCAGCCAGTCGGCGTTCGACCACCTTCGGATAGACAACAAAACCTTCAGCGATGTTGCGATACAGAATCAGCACGGCATCGATGGCGAGGAACGATTGCGGAAGCGACAGGCGACGGTTGGCACTGTCATCGAGTGTTCGTTCCATCCATTGAACAGCAGCCGTCTGGTCACCGTTATCAGCCAGGCTGATCGCGAATCGGGAGAGGGCACACATGCGCTCGGCCCGCATTGGGTTTCGCTTGTACGCCATTGCCGACGAACCGATCTGTTTGTCTTCCTTCGGTTCTTCAATCTCTTTCCACGCTTGAAGAAGTCGAAGGTCACTGCCGAACTTATGAGCGGTCTGTCCAATCCCACTCAGAACAGACAGTACCTGAGCATCGACCTTTCGTGTATAGGTCTGACCGGTCACTGGATAGGTTGCATCAAACCCCATTTTCTTCGCAACCATGCGATCGAGTTGACGCACCTTCTCATGGTCCCCTTTGAACAGGGTAAGGAACGTTGCCTGTGTCCCTGTTGTTCCTTTTGCCCCACGGAACTTCAAGGTGGCGAGACGGTGTTCGATCTCTTCCAGATCAAGAACGAGGTCATGACACCAGAGTGTCGCACGTTTTCCGACTGTGGTTGGCTGAGCAGGCTGGAGATGTGTGTACCCAAGACATGGAAGGTCACGGTACTTCACAGCGAATGAGGAGAGTCGATCAATCACCTGCACCAATCGGGTACGAATCAACTCCAGACTCGAACGGATCTGAATCAACTCAGAATTATCAGTGACATAACAGGAAGTTGCCCCCAGGTGAATGATCCCGGCGGCCTGTGGACACTGATCCCCATAGGCATGCACATGTGCCATCACATCGTGTCGAACCTGCCGTTCGTACTTTGCTGCAACTTCAAAGTCGATGTTCTCGACGTTCGCTCGCAGTTCCGCGATCTGAGCGTCGGAGATCTCCAGCCCAAGTTCCTGCTCCGCCTCAGCCAGCGCGACCCACAACTTACGCCAGAGCGAATGCTTCGTTTGAGCCGACCAAATCCCGCTCATTTCTCGTGATGCATACCGAGTGTTCAGTGGCGTTTCGTAAATTGTGTGCGACACGCTGGCAAATTCCGTTTTCAAAACCAAGTAATGGGAAGACCAAAACACTTTACCACAAAGACTCCTCCCGTATCCACGACATCAACGATTCAGATCTGACTAGACACTGTGTCACCAACGAGGAATCTGCAGGATCAATCCCTGAAAGAACGGAATGAAAACAGAGCAGGGAAGGACGACGGGAACCCCATATTGACCAACTCAAATAAATCGGGGTAAATTCCCATCGCGATCAAAATCGGCCCCCTTCAAAACGATTCGATCGTCAGTCTCTCCTGATGTTGGAATAGCCCTCGCAAATTGAATCCATTCCAACCAACGCACTTGAAAGTGCAGACTGCTCTCGCCGGAATCTGGAACGAGCTCGACAGTAATGAGCACCGACCTTGATACATCCACCAGCAAACACCAGCGTCCAGCTTGGCGGCAGCGCCTCGTAGACGCAGAGAGTGGGCTACGTGAAGGAATTCGGGCCGACAGCACTCTCTTCGCATTTGCCTTCTGCGCCGCAACCATCCTGCTTACCAGTGTTGTACTGGGGCTGGAACGGTGGGAATGGGCGATTCTGATTCTCAGTCTGGGATTTGCGTTCTCCGCAGAGATCCTGCACCAAGTCCTGAAGCATCTCGCCAACCGCTTTCAAAAAGAGCTTGATGACGTTGTATTGATGGGAGCCACTGCAATCATGGTTGCTCACATCACGGCGGCCCTCGTCTCCATCATCCTGTTGTGGCCGCACTTTGCATCGATCTGGACAGGCTGAACTGAGAACCTTGTTGAGAACGGCAGGAGAAAACCGGTTTCACGTTGATCAAACAGAAGCGAGACAGCCTCTTCATGCCTCCAGTGGCACTTCCTCAAGCTGCCAAAACACCTGGGAATAAAAAAGCACCCGGTTGAATTCAACCGGGTGCTTTTTGGATTAAATGCACAGATCCAAGGTTGTCAGATGTCTCAAACTCCAAATTGCCGGAACGAATCGTCCAGTCATCTACGAGTCCAAGATACTCTGATCAGCCGCTCGCGAGAACGAGCGGACCTAGTGACTGCCGTGCGAATCTGAACCATGTCCTGACGCACCGTGGTCGGAAGCGCCGTGACCATGTTCTCGGGCTTTCATTACGGATTCGATCGCAATGGCACGCTGCTGTTCACGCTCGATCGGCATCGAAACGTCTCTGGTCAGGTAGTCTGCAAACATAAAGCAGAACAGAATTCCCAGCCAAGGAAACGCGACGAATGCAAAGATCTTGACGAGGTTGGACTCGTCTTTCACATGCATAAAGATCAGCATAATCAACAGTGTTTTGAACACTGCGATACCGAATGCTATCGGGAAGGCTAGTGGTCCCAAAGGAATCATAGCCACAGCGACAGTTGCTACCACCAGCAGAAGCAGGGTGAAGTAAACTGCCAAATACGATTTGACGTGTGAATGGTGGGCCATGCCGTCAGTTTCGATCGATCAAATAGAGCAATGGGAACAGGAATACCCAGACGATATCGACCAGGTGCCAATAAAGCCCAATCATTTCGACCGGGGTGTAATACTCCGCACTGAACTTTCCAAGCCGGGCCTGAATGTACAGGGTGATCAGCAATCCGAATGCGATCAGCATGTGGAATGCATGGATCCCGGTCATGATAAAGTAAAACACGAAGAACAATTCGAAGGCACCCATGTCTCCAACAGGATCACCGTGCCATTCGAAATATTGACCAGGAACAAGGTGGTGTTCGAACTTTGCCGAATACTCAACAACTTTCACACCGACGAACACAAACCCCAAAAGCAGAGTCAGCAGAATATTTCGCTGCAGTGCCTTTTGATTTCCATTCGCTGCTGCATCGACAGCAAACGCCATTGTCAAGCTGCTGGTCAGCAGGACAAATGTGTTGAAACCACCCAGCCACAAATCAAGCTGCCGGCTTGCCAAGTCCCACTCTGGATAATACCAGTAGCGGTAAAGGGCATAAGACGCAAACACGCCACCGAACAACATCACTTCGGTGATGAGGAATGTCCACATCCCCAACGCAGCCGATGTTCGCTGCTGTTGCAGGTCATCGAACTGATGTCGAAGGTGGGGGGATTGGGCCGCGTGTGAACTCATGGACTCATATCTCTCAATAATCAGGCAATTCAAACCTGCAATCTTTTCGCCTCAACAGCGCCAGCAGGAATCCGACGTATGTAAACTGCAGACAGTATTGTCCAAGGCAGCGTATCGCTAACCAGACTTACTCCGCCGAAACAACTTCTTCCTGACGTTCAGTGATCTTCGACTGATTCAATTCATAGTGACGTTCAACGGCTTCAGTATCGTAATCGTACACTGGACGGGTAACGACCGGCATTTCTTCGAAATTGAACGTTGGAGGTGGAGACGGTGTCTGCCACTCCAGGCCGTATGCATGCCAAGGGTTATCACCAGCCTTCTTACCGTACTTCAGTGACCACAACAAATATGCAAGAGGGAGAAGATACCCCAAGCCAAGAATCGAAGCCCCGGCAGTCGACATTACGTTGAGAACCTGAAACTCATCTGGATAGGCATGATACCGACGTGGCATCCCCAGATACCCGAGAACAAACTGAGGGAAGAATGTCAGATTGAACCCGACGAATACCAACAGTGCAGACAGCTTACCAGTAAACTCTGGATACATCCGCCCTGTCATCTTCGGCCACCAGAAGTGGATCCCGCCGAGATAACCCATGATTGCTCCACCCACCATGATGTAATGGAAGTGAGCAACCACAAAGTAGGTATCATGGACGTGGACGTCGACAGCCATGGTTGCCAGGAACAATCCTGTCAAACCACCAATTGTGAAGAGTCCCAAGAACCCGATCACATACAACATTGGTGTATTCCATACGACCGACCCTTTATAGATCGTCGCAGTCCAGTTGAACACCTTGATTGCTGATGGAATCGCCACCAGCATACTGATGAACGAGAACACAAATCCGGCGTACATTGACTGGCCTGTCACAAACATATGGTGACCCCAGACCAAGAACCCGAGAACAGCAATCGCCAAGCTCGAAAAAGCGACGAACTCGTAACCAAAGACCTTCTTCTGTGAGCAACATGCTACCAGTTCGCTAATGACCCCCATTGAAGGAAGCACCATGATGTACACAGCAGGGTGTGAATAGAACCAGAACAGGTGCTGGAAGAGAATTGGATCGCCGCCCAAGCGTGGATCAAAGATTCCCACACCGAAGATTCGTTCAATACCAACAAGAGCAACAGTAATTGTAAGAACCGGAGTTCCCAGAACCGTGATCAATGCGGTTGCATAATTCGCCCAGACAAACAATGGCAAGCGAAACCAGGTCATGCCGGGAGCTCGCATCGTGTGAATGGTCACGATGAAGTTGAGGGCAGTCAGAATCGATGAAAAGCCGACAACAAACACACCCAAAGCCGCAACGATTACTGCTGAGTTTCCATAGGTGCTGGAATACGGAGTATAGAACGTCCAACCGGTATCAACGCCCCCCAGCATCATTGCTGTCAGCGTGAAGATTCCACCGATTACGTAGATATACCAACTGGCCAGGTTGAGTTTAGGAAACGCCAGATCGCGTGCCCCGATCATGATCGGGATCAAAAAGTTCCCCAGGACCGCCGGAATCGACGGAATCATGAAAAAGAACACCATCACCACACCGTGCAGTGTGAACAAACGGTTGTAGTGGTCTGGCGAAAACATATCGCCTTTTGGTGTCATCAACTCCAGGCGGAACAGAAGCGCTGCCGCTCCTCCGATGAAGAAGAACAGTGTAATACTGATCAGATACAGAATGGCAATACGTTTGTGATCCCCGGTAAGTAACCAGGAAGCGACGCTGTACCCATTGTTGAGATAATTACGTTTCACGGTATTTTCAGTCCGATCTCGTGCAGGAACCTTGTCACTTAATTCCGTCTGCAGTCCGAGATGATTTAGTTACTAGCGTGTAATGATCCCTGAACATCAGCTTTTGATTCATCCGAAAGTGATTTCAAGTAGGCGATAATCGCCATCGTATCACTCTCTGTAATCTGCCCTTGATAACTAGGCATCACTGCACCAAAACCTGCCAGAATCTGTTTGTGCGGATTCATAATCGCATCACGCAGATACTGTTCATTTGCAAACACTGTACGCCCACCATTAAGCGGACGATTCTTTCCGAAAACTCCTGCCAGTGACGGACCGTTGCCTGATCCATCTGTCTTATGACAGGAACCACACTGCATCTTCGAAAAGAGCTGTGCTCCAGCTTCCGCAGGGGACTGAGGCTGTCCTTCAGCAACCCACTGGGAGTAATCGTCAGCATCCATTACCACAACTTTGCCGACCATCCCTGAGTGTTCTGTACCGCAATACTCAGCACAGAACAGGTGATAGGTTCCTGCTTTGGTTGGCTCAAACCACATATGGGTAAAGTAACCTGGCAGTACGTCCTGCTTAACACGGAAGGCTGGAATGTAGAAGCTGTGAATCACGTCTTCACTAATCATCCGAAGACGAACAGGCTGACCAAGCGGAACGTGCAGGGTATTGATCTCCTGACGTCCACCTGGATGCTGCGTTTTCCACATCCATTGTTTTCCAACGACTTCAATGTCAAGGGTGTTCTCTGGCGGTGTCTGAATCTTGTAAAACAAGACCGCACCCCAGACGAACATGATCATGACGAGCACGAATGGAACCGATGCCCAGATCACTTCAGTGAAGTTACTATGGTGCCCCAGTTTACGATTCACCTTGTTGCCACGACGATAGTAGATCGAAAATCCGACCACCATCACGCAGATCAAGAGTGAAAAGAATGCTGTTACAGCCAACAAAAAGGCGTAAAGCAAATCCACATCTAATGCGAAATTCGATGCAATTTCCGGAAGCCAGCGGAAGGATTTATCAGCCATGGGAATTACCCTCCAACAGCCGATGAGATTCCGCCGCGGCTTTATCCCGGTTAAGCATCAAAGTAATTGCTGCTCCCAGTATCAGCACCGTCAACACGCCTCCGGCTCGCAAAAGATTCACTATCGCCAGACCGTACTTACCTTCGGTCGGGTCATATCGAAAACAGAACAGCAACAAGTGCTCGGCCAACGAGCCAATTTTCTCTTCAGATGACTCTAACACAGAGAGTCGCAAGTCCTTAGGAGCAAACTCGACACCGAACAGGTATCGGGAAATGACTCCGGAAGGAGTACAAACCGCAAAGCCAGCAGCATGTGCATACTGACCAGACAACTCTTCATACTTAGCGCGGAATCCGATGACCTGATTCAACTTCTGGATAGTTTCTTCATCACTTGTCAAGAAGTGCCAACCATCTGCAGATTCTGGACTGTCGTACTGCGCTAAATACTGCTTCCTTTTCTGAGCAGCCAATGGTGGCTTCTCACGATGGTCGATGCTGTAAGTCAGGATGATAAAATCCTGATTCGCCATCATCCCGGCACTCATCTTCAAACCACGAAGACACCGCACCAGACCATTCAACTCCAATCCGCACAACATTGGACATTTGAAATAGACCGGCATCAAAACAACCGGTTTTTTTCCAAAATAGTCCTTCAGCTGAACTTCTTTCCCATCCTGATCTAGGAACTTCAAATCTAGGGGGATCTGGTCCCCAAGATGTTGATCGAATCCAATCTCATTCTGAGGAGACTCTGCATGCACGACCTTAACAGAGGGCAATGCCACTATCACCGCGATTGCGCACAGACACGGCAAAAAATGTCGCCGAATTGCTCGCATTAAGGGTGTCATTTTGAACTCTCATACTTTTTGACAAGCAGGGACATTGCACGTGCGATCGGCAATCGAGCGACACTATGCTTTTCGTCCAACCAGGCGTACGTTGTCAAAAGACCATTCTGTTTTTCTTCGTAAGCCTTACGGATGGCAACCTGATCCGGATTAAGCAGAGCAACACCAGCTGGCTGTTGAAAACCTTCTTTGACAGAACGCCTTTCAACAACAGGTCGGTCTTTTGACAAAGCAAGGTCGAAAGCCCGAACCAAGCCCATCGACACCACAATCAGTGTTGTCAAACCAATCAAACCGGCCCAAACTGGGCCCATTCTGACGAAAACCCGGTCATCAGAACTCTGAACTGGATAGCCATCAGGAACAGGGACATGTTCATCATGACTGCTCATGTTGCTTCTCCTACATGTGCTGACGATGCATCATGAGCATGAGCACCAAATCGTGTATCTTTCAGGTACATATCTGGAAGCTTCGCATATTGCCGAGAGAACTCAGCAACCCAAAACCCTCCAATTGCTGCGACAGCTACGACAGCCGACAACAAAGACAAAGCGTTTGTGCCGCGAATTGAAGGCAATGTGATCCAAGCGATATCGACAAAGCACATGACCAGCATCAAAATCGCAACACCGGAAAGAGTCTTTGTATTCTTCTTCAAAGGACGCAACAGCAACAGCAGGAACGGAACGAGCCAGTGGAAAACGAACAGGGAAACTGAACCGATAATCCCCAAAGGAGTCCGGCGATCCATATACCACTGAACTTCCATTGGAATGTCTCCTCCCCAAATCAACAGATACTGGGAAATGGCCATGTAAGCCCAAAGGAGGTTAAACGCCTGCAACCAGTTACCAGCGTCGTGAGTCAAATCAGTGTAATGATGGTGTGGTTCGTTCTTATGGACAGCACGAGCCAAAATCATCACAGCCATTGCTGAAATCGCACAATTCAATATACGCAACAATGGGAAAATTGATGATGCCCAACCTGGTGACAGTGCCATAACATAATCAACAGATGCACAGCTGACCGTCAAAAAGAAGACCAGCATTGCAGCGCCAGCCAACCCTTGTGGCGGGGTCTTCGAACGATCAGCTGCCTCTCGACGATATAATCCTCGCAACCACACTGCGAATGCGATCCAAATGAGCGACATGACCACATAACGGCCACCGACCATCCAAGGATCGAGAAACACAATCTGATTTCTGTTCAGGAGATCAGCACGGTTAGGAGCTGCCCAAGGAAGGGCATACCCTGCGCCGATCGCCAGAATCGCAGCCAGAATCAAAACAAGCGGGAGAGTCGCAGCACCTGCATGCAATCCACGCCCTAACGCATACCCCCAACGTCCACCTGAGATTGAGTGAATCAGAAGGATACCCAAGCATCCTAATGAGATACTCACCCAATAGTTTGCAGCGACCAGATAACCTGGCCAAAACTGCTGTGGAGCTGAGAACGCCAAGGCTACGCAGATTACAGTTGACACGGCGGAAATGCCGAGGCAAAGACCTCTGCGGGATGCTTTTGGCGCTGATTCAATTTGGGTGTTGTGAGTCATACCTGAAACGCAATCTGCGTGAATCAATTCTTGTTCAACGCCTCACGATCCACTTCTTCAAGTGAATCAGCCGAGGCACTTTGGCTCAACTGCAGAGCCCGAATGTAAGCGACAATCGCCCATCGGTCTTCAACGGAAATCCGGTTGCCAAATGCCGGCATCCGACTGACACCATTCTGGATCGTCAAGAACAGCTGACCGTCAGCCGCTGTTTTTAAACGTTCCAGTTGATAACTTGGTGGAGCGGGAAAACCACGCTGAACCACCATTCCGTCTGCATTACCAGTTAATCCGTGACAATGCTGGCAGAAAATGTTGTATCTCTGCTGTCCGCGAGCCAACAGTTCTTCAGTGACTGGAACCGGAATCGACTTTACGACCGATCCATTATCCATCGCAGTCTGAACCGGGGTCATCTCCAGGTTTCGTCCTCGAGCGACAGTTCCAGGAACAGGAGTACGATTTGTCACATCGTTCATGAACTCAAAGTGGGACGGCTCCAACGCATCAACACGAGGTTGATTCGCCATTTCCTGAGCACACCCCTGAACGAGCAGGGAAACACTCAATGCCCCACCCAGAACTCCACATGCATTACGAAGCCGCTGGAACATGCAGCACCTCCTTAGCATGAAGTTCTTCGAGCAATTTGCTTGTCGCTTCGATGTCAAACAACGGATCAATTGACTGAATTCCGATGAAATACCCATCTGTGCTGGCTCGAGCGAACTGATCGACAGCAAACAATGGATGATGATAGCGGGGAAGGCCATTCATCAAGATCATGCCAATCACCCCAGAGAACGCAGCGAACAACACTGTGCACTCAAACGTCACCGGGATAAACATTGGCCAACTGTTCAAAGGACGTCCGCCGATGTTCAACGGATACAGGATTACTGAAATCACATATTGCATTGTGAATCCAGCAATACATCCTGTCAGTCCGCCGAAGAACACGACGTACGGAACCCAAGACCAGCGATAATTCAAGGCGTCGGCCAAGCCTTCGACGGGAATCGAAGAATAGGCATCAACTTTGCGATAACCTTTGTCGGTCAATGTCTGTGCTGCGTGGATCAGCGAATCGCTGTCTTTAAACTCAGCAAGCAAGCCGTACAAATTCTGGGAAGCGGTTGTCATTCGTCTCCCTCGTGATGTGATCCATGAAGTGCTTCGTGATGTACCGATTCACGAATTTCGAAGATCGTGACCATTGGCAACACCCGGAGGAAGATAAACAACAGCGAAAAGAACAGACCAAACGTACCAATATAGAACGACCAGTCCCAGAAGGTTGGGTAATACATTCCCCAAGAGCCTGGAATGAAGTCGCGGTGCAAACTGGTGACCACGATCACAAATCGTTCCAGCCACATCCCGATATTAATGACGATCGAGATGAAGAACAGCCAGTAAACATTTCTACGAATGGCTGGAATCCAAAGAAGCTGAGGAATTGCGATATTACACAGCATCAGAGACCAGTAGGACCAAGCGTATGGACCACCCATTCGGTTCAGAAGCATGAAGACTTCTGCACTATGATCGCTGTACCAAGCCACAAAGTGCTCAAGAACATAACCGTACGCCACGACCAACCCCGATGCGAGCATGACTTTCGCCATACAATCGAGATGCCAGTCAGTGAAATATTCTTTCATGTCATAGGCGACTCGCAGTGGAATGACGAGAGTCAAAACCATCGCAAATCCCGAGAAAATCGCACCAGCCACGAAGTATGGTGGGAAGATCGTCGCGTGCCAACCAGGGACCTGAGAGACCGCGAAGTCGAACGAAACGATTGTGTGCACCGACAATACCAACGGTGTCGCCAATCCAGCCAGAAGCAGATAGATATCGGTGTATCGCTTCCAGTGGCGTGCGTTTCCAATCCACCCGAGCGACAGGACCCCGTAGGCAACCTGTGCAAAACGACTCTTCGCACGATCTCGGAGCGACGCCAAATCCGGAATCAATCCAACATACCAGAACAGCAAGGACACGCTTGCGTATGTACTGATAGCAAAGACGTCCCAGAGCAGTGGACTTCGAAACTGAGGCCAAACCCCCATCGTGTTCGGATATGGGAACAGCCAGTATGCAAACCAAGGACGCCCGACGTGAAACAGCGGGAACATCCCTGCACAAGCCACGGCGAACAAGGTCATTGCTTCTGCGAAACGGTTAATCGATGTACGCCATGTCTGGCGGAACAGCAACAACACTGCAGAAATCAAAGTTCCAGCGTGACCAATCCCGACCCACCACACGAAGTTGATGATCGCGAAGCCCCATGCCACTGGCATGTTCAGACCCCAGATCCCTGTCCCCTTTACCAGCAACCAAGCGATGCTGATAAACATCACCTGGAGCAAAATAAAGGCAATGGTAAATCCAAACAGCCAGCCAGATTTGAGGCCTTTCTGCAATACGATGTCGCCAATTTTGGCTGTATCGTACTCAAACTGTCCGGTTGCTGCTGGATCTTTTGAGACCACAGCAGAACCGTGCTGGTGAGCGGAGGTATCAACGTGTTTGCTCATCAGTGTGCCTCCGCTTCATGATGCGCTTCGGTCTCGACGGTCACCAATGTTGGGTTCGGATTACGAACCGCAGCGAGATAACTCGTACGTGGACGGGTGTTTAAGTCCGTCAATATACCGTAATTCAATGGGTGCGTTTTCATCTTATGGACAGCACTTGACTCGTCTGCAACGTTTCCGAACGTAATCGCGTTTGCAGCACAAACACTCTGGCAAGCCGTCGTGATTTCCCCGTCGCGAATGTCGCGATTCTCCATCTTCGCCTGAATTCTCGCAGAGCTGATTCGCTGCACACAATAAGTGCACTTTTCCATCACACCGCGACTTCGAACCGAGACGTTCGGGTTCTCGGCCATTTGCAGAACCGGCAATTGCCAAGTCTGTTCGTTGTAGGCAAGGAAGTTAAACCGACGAGCCTTATAAGGGCAGTTGTTTGAACAGTATCGTGTTCCGATACAGCGGTTATAGGTCATCTCATTGAGACCTTCACTGCTGTGTGTCGTCGCACCGACTGGGCAAACCGGCTCGCAAGGAGCATGTTCACAGTGCATGCATGCCACTGGCTGATGATACGCCGCATCTGGCTGATCGACATCACCCACGAAGTAGGTGTCGATTCGCAACCAATGCATTTCACGTCCACGACCAACCTGATCTGCACCTACAACCGGAATATTATTCTCAGACTGGCAGGCGACAATACAGGCGTTGCAACCAGTGCAGGCACCCAAGTTGATTGTCATCCCCCACTGCGGATCATCCGACATCGGCCAGTTAGGGAAGAATGTCGCTCCTGGGCCCTCGCCGTATGAGATGTCCTTGTCGTGATCATGACCATCGTCTTTATCATCATGGTCATGATGACCACCTGGATGATGGTGACCGACATCCATGAAGGATGGCTTTTCAGGATGATCCTGAACCTGTTTCAAAGTTCCAAAGCGAACGAGATCACGCCCATCCATCCGGTAATATTCTTGCGTTTCAGCAAGAACGGCTTTCTTACCAGTGACTGAGATTTTCGCGGACGTGACCCAAGGGCTATTGGTATCTCGCAGTGAATTAACATCAACCCCGACAACCTTGTGCCCTTCGACTTCGCGGCCATGGCCCAAAGTCAGAGTAATGACACCCTTAGGCTGCCCTGGCTGCACCCAAGCAGGAACCGCAACTGTTGCATTCCCTTTCTGGATGTTGATCAAATCGCGAGACTTCACTCCCAACTCTTTTGCAGTTGAGGGAGCAATCCAAGCCGTATTTCCCCAAGTCAATCGAGACAGTGGCTGCGGAGCTTCCTGCAACCATCCGTTAGTCGAATAACGACCGTCAAAGATGTTGCCATCAAGCCGGAATACAACTGTGGTATCTGATTGCTTAGCAGGCTCAACATTAAACGTTGATTTCAACGTTGTTACAGCACTGCCGGCAACAGTGACCGACACAGGAGCAAAAGCTGTATCCTTCACAACACCGTCGTGAAGCACCTTCTCCCATGCCAAAGAATCATTGCTATCGAGCTTACCTGCCCAATACGCTCTAACTGTATCGTAGCCGCTGGCATTAACCCCAGCGATGAAGTTCACAATTTCATGAACTGAACGACCATCGTACAACGGACGAATCAGTGGCTGAACGATAGAAATGGTTCCATCTTCCGCCCGAGCATCGCTCCACTGTTCAAGATAGTGTGTTGCTGGAATCGTCCAGTGACAGACTTTGGAAGTCGTGTCCTGATGCATCCCGTAATACACAGAGCAGGGGACCTTTTTCAGCTTCTCAGCCAGCTTCAAATCAGTTGAGGAAGTGAAGACTGGATCGCAGGCGAAGACAAACAAGGTACCAACAGAACCAGCATCAATCTCCCGAACCAAATCAGTGAGTGAACCGGGGTTCACACCTTCAATTCGAGACACTGGTGGAACAAAGGTCACAGTTTGACCGAGGTTCCCCAACTCGCTGTTGATCACATGAGCCAACGCGTGGATCTCGGCTGGCATCTGCGGACCAACGATCACCAGCGATTTACCTTTGGCAGCTTTCAAATCATCAGCAGCCGCGGCAATCCACTTTTCATGATCCGCAACACTCTGGATTCGATTTTCGCCGCCAACATCCAATCCCAACTTGGCAGCAACCGCAACCAGAATTGCCGCAACTTCAGCAGGAGGCAGGCGGAGCCAGTGATCCGCTTTTGTTCCTGTCTGAGTTGGTGTCGTTTCCACCTGATAAAGTCGGTTCATGTTCGCCGAACCGTCAGCATTGACGACACGACGCTTTGCAAAACCGCTTGCCTGTCGCAGATGATTCGGGCCTTCAGCAAGGAAGTCCGCACCTACCGAAAGGATCACGTCTGCTTTATCGAAATCGTAGCGAGCAACAGCGTCAGTACCGAACGCGAGCTTAGCGCCTTCAACTGCCCCAGTCGCCTTCCACGAGTCGTACTGATACAACTTCGCTTCAGGCAGTAAAGCGAGAAGATTCTTAATCTGCTCCTGCAGGGTCGGGGAAAGCACTTCTTCAATCAGAAGTGACAGGCCAGCCCCCTTGGCAGCACGGAGCACTGTCAACCGAGCTTCAAGCTCACGCTCAAAATCTGTCCAGCTACTAACAATGTCTTTCTTGAAGACAAACTTAGTCCGAAGCGGATCGTACAACCCCAGAACGCTTGCGATCGCTACAGAATCGGCTGCCCCGCCACTCGCAGGATGAAGAGGATTCCCTTCAATGTGAGTCGGGCGACCATCATGACTTTCAACCAGAACCCCAACAGCTCCACCTGGCTGCGGCATTGCAGTTGCGAAGAACTGGGCTTTCCCAGGGATCAGGTTCTCTGGAGTATTCACATAAGGCATGATCTTTTCTTCTGGTTGACGAATCGTACAACCAGTCAGACCAGCCAGAGCGAACGATGCCCCCATCCCTTTCAGGAACTCACGACGAGATGGCTGATCAAGCCACCACTCAGCCCCTGGGGCAAACTCCTTCTGAGCCCGAGCAAGAAAAGCCGGGTCAGATTCATATTCTTCAATGGTCTTCCAGTACCGAGGTGCTGTCTTATTTTGAACAGTCTGCAACTCCACAAAAGTAGAAGGAGCTACCGACTGGCCGCCACCACAGCACCCAGACGATCCAGACAAACCTTGTTGATTAGCAGTGACACCTGCCACGCCGCCTCCAATTTGCCCCAACGAGACCTGATCCGGTCGCGACAGTGCGTTATGCCCCGAGCACCCACAACCGTGGGAAGCTGAAGATCCAGTTTGATAAGAATGGTCGTGATGCATCGGTGTCCGTTAACGATGGCAGACAGAACAATTGGTTTGACTACGAACATGACGAGCCAAAGCAAGCTCAGCAGTTGTCGGAGTCGACTCTTTCGGCTTCCAGCCCATCGCAAACACGTCCTCGACAGGACGCAAGTTTTTATCAGGCGAATTATGGCATTCCAAACACCACTGCATGTGCAAGGTATTTTCACGCCACATCAACGGCATCTTGTCAACACGACCGTGACAGGTTTCGCAAGCGATCCCCTTTGAAATGTGCACACCGTGATGGAAGAACACATAGTCAGGAGCATCGTGAACACGACGCCATTCGACTGGCTTATTTGCCCGAACACTCTCCAGCAAAGGAGCGATCATCGGAGTATCATTCCACAACTGCGAGTGGCAATTCATACAGACATCAGTTGCTGGCACACCGGCCATTGCCTCTGTCTCAACTTGCGTGTGGCAATATCGGCAATCAATTCCCAAATCGCCAACGTGGTGAGCATGACTAAACGGAATTGGTTGCGGGCGGGCAATTCCCTTTTCCGTCATATAGGGCGACCTGACAAACCCCCAAACGCCCCCAACCAGAGACGTGACAAGGAAGATCGCGCCGAAAATGCCCACACGAGCGATGACATTCATGCTCGGGTGAAAGATTTGTGGCATACCATCGACTTGCTTAGAGGGTGAGATGAATCATTCAACGACGATGTTGAACTTCTGGTGGGAACCATCGGTCCGTGCCGAAGAATACGAAATCGTACAAGCAGCGGAAGCCAACCAGCAGAGATTTCGAGAACTGGGATGAAAATTTCTGTTTATGAGAACGCAAACACAACCAACGTCTCACAAAGGGATAACTGACTTCGACATCTTGGGTTGGCCGCGGAATTTCTGCGGTCAACACCGTTCACCAATGTTGTCGGCACTTCTGTGATGCCACTCAATCGGTTCACTTCGAATTCCCTTTTCCAAGAGGAATTCGTTTGAAGCTGGATTTTGGTCCCGGCGAGTTCGGCCTGTCCGTTCGCGAAAAGACCATTTATGACATGTATTTGTGTCAAAAAAGTCGTCAAATTTTGCCTGTGCCCTGGAAACTTGACTCCACACAGACAGGGCAGTGATCCGTAGAGGCGATCCACATCTTGTCGCCCGTCCTGATCCCTCCCACAACTCAGCCAATTACATCTGTCGCTTGCATCTCAGACCTGCATACGGTCACAGATTTCAACAGTATTGGCTTCGTCTATGATGATTATCCCGTCGTGACATTAGAACATTTCCAGGATCTTGCAGCGTCTTCGACGTGGTGGATCTCAGCCCATCTCCAACCAAGAAGTTTGATGGGCGGCCACATAGCGGACCGAAAAAGCTTAGCCCTCTACAAACGAAAGCAGGGAACAGACAGTGTCCATTCCCTGAGCATTTCATCGATTTACAGTAGCCAGACACGACAGGCATCTGTCGTATCGGAGGCTCGCTACCAGACAATGGTGATCATCCGGTATTCAAGCGCTTATAACGCACCACTGCCTGTCAGCACGACCTTGATGGTTCGCAAAAGAATCTTGACGTCATTCCCAAAGCTGCAGTTCTGCAGATAATGCAAATCGAACGCAACTTTTCTGCGGAAGCTTTCGAGCTCATTGTCATAACCATTCAATATCTGCGCAACACCAGTCAGCCCCGGCTTCAACCCCAATCGGTCCAGATAACCGGGGATCTCATCGCTGAGCGGCTTGATAAATTCTGGTCGTTCAGGTCGTGGCCCCACCAGTGACATCTCCCCCTTCAACACGTTCCAAAGCTGAGGAAGTTCATCAAGACGCGTTTTACGCAAGAAGCGGCCAATTGGCGTAATACGGGAATCCCCCTGTACTGCAAATTGAGCCCCTTGCTTCTCCGCGTCGACCCTCATGGTACGGAACTTGTAAATCGTGAAGTGACGTCCGTAGCTCAATTTTTCGCGCCGATCTCGGTTCGACTTCCGGCGCTCTGCCACCCCGTCGGGCAACGCAACCTGACGCTGACGGCGATCCACACGGCCTTTTCTAAGATTCAATCCAACACGAGTTTGCGAGTAGATGACTGGCCCTTTTGAGGTCAATTTCACCAGCAGACCAACAACTATCATGAGGGGAGCCAGCAGTACCAACAGGCTTGCAGCAACGATGATGTCGAGTGCGCGTTTGGCGAACCGAGTCAGAATCGGCACGCTCTCAATATTGACGCGTTGCTCCGGGAGGTTGAGATTGGTCAACCACCAGACCGTCGGGAACGACTCAAGATGAGCGTATTCACGTACTTGCTCAAATGTTGGATTCAAGACTTCCGCTGAGGTGGAAGCTTGCGAACGTTCACCATCAGTCTGCGGCGCCAGCTTTGCTGTCTGCTTTTCTGCAACAACATGTTCTGCAACAACGCTTTGCATACAGTGTCTACCAAACTTTCACGACGCGGAGAAACGGGGCAGCAAACGAGAACTTAACGTCACCGAAAACCCCGCGTCCCCAAGGTTCTCGGCCTCGCCTGCCCGATACTCTTATCTATCCAATACAATCTGCCACGAATAACACATACCATCTGCGTAGCTGTGCCGTTCTTCGGAGAATCGCTATTTCAACAACAAACAACGGAGAGACAGAATCTCGCTTCGGTTATGACAATCCGTTGCGGTTTTGCATCACCGACACAGTTCCCTTCGAGGTTCCTAGCTCAGTGAATATCCGCACTTGAAGCCGAATTCCCTGGTGCCGAGAGGGGAGAAAACGTTGAGACTCTGGCCAGTTGGCAAGATCTCGTTTGCGGTGAGGTTTCAAACGCAGCCAAACGGTGACCGACAAATCAAAAGTCACTCCTTTCAACTGAAAAGGCTTCTCAGCGCACAACTCCCCTCCGTATACTTGTTGGTTTAGAGCAAACGCCAAATTGAAGTTGTGACAATTCGACCGCAGAAGTGAGGGCGAACCGGGGCAATCAAGAGCGTTGCAACCAGCCCCAGTCACCAAACCGGACGAAAACCCCGTAATCTGCCGGACAAAGTGAGGGGGTGTCCAACTTTGAACCGATCAGAGAACGGCCAGGAATGCGAAATCGTTCAGGGACTGTGCCGTCAACTGACGTTCAGGTCAGGTGATTGAACTTTCGAGTTTCGAACTGCAAACATCGGGCTGTTACCTCCTGATGAAACAAACGTCGCGCACCAACTGAAAGGGCCATTGGCAAGCAGGGAAACTTATGAGAAGGCGCGTTGTTGTCACTGGCATCGGCTGCATCACCCCGATTGGAAATGATATTCCGTCACTGTGGAACTCATTGACCGCCGGAAGAAGCGGTGTCGACACAATCTCTCTGTTTGATGCCAGCAGTTTCCCGACACGCATCGCCGCTGAAGTCAAAGGATTCGACTTCAACTCAGTCATTGAGAACCCAGAACGCTTCGAATATTCCGGGCGAAATATTCAGTTTGCCATTAGCGCCGGCCTGCAGGCAATGAGAGACGCCGGATTGACGGACGGCGAATTCGACCCCACCCGTTTTGGGGTTTATCTCGGGGCAGGGGAGGGGCAGCAGGATTTTTATCTGTTCATGCGACTGCTCGCAGATGCCCAGCGTGATGGAGACTTCGACATGGACCGGTTCACTCGAGAAGGGCTCAATCAAATGAACCCTCGCCGTGAACTGGACCAGGAACCCAACATGCCGGCGGGACATCTGGCAAGTTTGTTCAATGCTCAGGGGCCGAACTTGAACAGTTTGACCGCCTGCGCCGCATCAAGTCAGGCAATCGGGGAAGCAACTGAGATTATTCGTCAGGGAGAGGCAGACATCATGCTTTCCGGCGGATCTCACAGCATGATTCACCCATTTGGTCTGACCGGGTTCAACCTGCTGACAGCCCTGTCGACGCAGAATGAGAATCCTCAATCGGCATCCCGTCCGTTTGACCGTGATCGAGATGGCTTTGTCCTTGGGGAAGGAGCGGCCATGTTGATTCTGGAAGAACTGGAACACGCCAAGCAGCGCGGCGCCACAATCTATGGTGAAGTTGCCGGATATGGATCAACTGCGGATGCTTACCGTATTACAGATATTCATCCAGAGGGGCGCGGAGCTACTGCCTGTATTCAGATGGCGTTAAATGATGCTCACTGCACAATTAACGACATTCATTATGTTAATGCACACGGAACAAGCACTCCGGTCAATGATCGCGTGGAAACGCTTGCATTAAAAAAAGTATTTAAAGAACAGGCGTATCACATCCCGGTTTCCAGTTCCAAAAGCATGATGGGACATCTGATCGCTGCTGCAGGGGGAGCCGAGGCAATTGTCTGTCTGCTTGCTATGAAGCATGGGGTCATTCCTCCGACGATTAACTACAGCCATGCTGATTCCGATTGTGACCTGGACTATGTCCCAAACCAGGCACGTGAAACTCCAGTCAAGATGGCCTTGTCAAATAGCTTTGGATTCGGCGGTCAGAACATCACGCTCATTTTCAAAGAATTTAAAGGCTAGAGCAGTTTGCTCTACCGAGTGCCCGCGCAGCGGCCGTTTCGATTGATGAAACGCAACTCACCGCGTGGCGGAAACGTGGATATAATTTTGCAAGGTGCTCTAATCTGAATTGGCCTGACAAGTGGCCGCATTAAACGCGTGCCGACGGAAAGAGCACTGACGGAGACGTTCGCCAGACTCATCTCAATGCCCGTAGTAACTGCAGGGCCGATTACATTACATCTCCATGCTTTATCTCGATAACAACGCGACAACCCCGATTGATCCAGAGGCACTGGAAGCAATGACACGCGTTGCTGGGCGAGCCTGGGGCAATCCCGGCAGTCGCCATCTGGCCGGGCGTCGCGCACGTCAGGCATTGGAAGACGCCAGAGAGTCGATCGCCGAAATCCTGAATGCGTCGCCGTTGGAAGTCGTCTTTACATCCGGCGGGACAGAGTCAAATAACTTCGCCATCACTGGTCTGACACGTGCAGGCCTCTCCGGTCTGTCGACGGAAGAAAGTCGAACCGGAACGATCCTTCTGCCGCCGGGAGAACATCCGGCAACAGAGGAACCTGTCCGCCGTTTAGTCTCTCTTGGGTGGAAACGACAGGACCTGAAACTGGATGAAACAGGGCGGATTCAATCCGACATTGAAAGCATTCCGCTTGACGATGTTCTGCTCGCAACAGCATTGCTTGCCCACAATGAAACCGGCGTGATTCAAGACCTGAGACCGTTAATCCAGCGCTGTGCAGAGCAGGGGATTCCCTTCCACATTGATGCGGTTCAGGCCGTTGGAAAGATTGACGTCGACTTTCGGGCGCTCGGGGCAACTACGATGTCGATCGGCGCACACAAGTTCCACGGTCCTCGTGGAATTGGAGCACTGCTCATTCGTCAGGGATGCGAATTTCCTGCGTTACTTCTCGGGGGACATCAGGAAGCTGGCCGACGAGCAGGAACAGAACCAGTGATGCTGGCCGTTGGTATGAGTACAGCATTGCGAAACTGGCATGCACAAAAAGCCGAGCGAATTGAAAAAGTCCGTCGACTCCGAGACCGACTGGAAGCTGGTTTGATCCAAAGCTGTCCGCCTGTCTTTGTGAACGGGGATCGAGCTCACCGACTTCCGAACACGACCAACCTTTCGTTTCCCGGAGTCGAAGGCGATCCACTATTGATTGCCCTCGATATTGCTGGGGTCTGCTGTTCGCTCGGAAGTGCCTGCGCTAGTGGCTCGCTAATGCCGTCGCCGATTCTTGTCGCCATGGGCCTGCCAGCAGAACGCTATTCGTCCGCGCTCCGCCTGTCAGTGAGTCATCTGAACACCGAAGAAGAAATCGATTCAGCAATTCAGATTATCAGCCGGACAGTGACTCGACTACGAGCCTAAACAGCAGTCACGGGTTCAGTTTCCCAGCACAATAGACCGCTATGGACCGCTGTAGTCTAATCTTTTAAGAGGCGGGCAAGTTTTAGAAGGTTCGTGTCGGCCTGCAGATGAAACCGAAGCTGGTTCGATTCGGCTCTGAGCTTCAACTGTAAACTCTCGTCCAGACTTCCAGTCACGTCATCCGCCGTGCGCGTCGTGCTGTCAGCAGGGAACAATGCCGCCAGTCTGGCAACGTTCTTTTCATCTGGAGCCGCAGCTTCCAGCAATCGCAGCCATGGACGTAAATGAAAACTCGCCGACACTAGATCGGGTGCAACCACAACTTTATTCTTCAGGCTCAGAACTGCCGCCTCAGGCTGTTGGCCACCGAACACAAAGAAATAATGCTCTGGATTTGTTCCGACGAGCACGAAGGGATCTGGTCCATAGAACAGGATATCGTGAGGACGATACTTTCTGGCGCGGACCCGATGAACGCGCATCTCGCCCTGCTTAACGACATCCAGCGTAACGTCTCGCAGGTCACCTGCTTTTGCCGCTAAAGGCAACACTGTTGATAACGATTTCGCCATCAAGTCGGTGCGTTGGGCTCTAATACTTCCGATCGACATCATCCGCCCATTGCTTTGGGGAACGAGCTCCAAATGCGACTCGAGACGTCCTGACGAAATCGTTGAGACAATTGTCTGAAATCCACCAACAGCAGCTTCCTGATCTTTTGGATGCAGGGTCATCTTCATTCCATTACTGACTTTGTCTCTGACCTGTTCAAAGGCAATCGCCAGAAGATCCCTGACTTGTCCAGGTAAGTTTCCGGCAAGCGAAAGGTGCGCCGCGACCGGGTGTTGAGACGGCCTGAAGAACAGAGAGGATTCTGGAGCCAGCTTCTTCAAATCCCGTTCCATATCTGATCCGGGAATTGTTTGCACACGTACATCAACATCGACGAGGCGTCCTAGATTCACTTTCGCCTCAATCCAGTCAATCGAGGGGACCCAACGAGTCATCCCTTGCTTCAAAAAAACAAGCGTCGCAACTTCAAGTCGAGTGTCAGACTCTAGCTTCTGAGCCTGAACGCCTGACAGCCGATTCAGGATGGAGCGGATTGTTTGATTCACCTCTTCCAGAATCTTGTCAGGAATCCCCTTCCTTTGGATGCGCAAGGACAGATCGCTATCGACAACTGGCTCGCGACTCAGTTCTTCAGCCGCACTCTGGCAATCAAACGCGGTTGGTACATTGCTGACCAGCAGACGGTTCTGCAGAGCAATTGCAGTCATTTCCCCGCGATGCCCCTGAATCAACCATCGATTGCCAGCCAGATCCGTCAGCTGCACACTGGAAAGATGCTTTATAGAGCTGATGAGAAGCTTCGCATCCAAAACAGGAATCGACGCTGTCCAGATTGGATGGTTCACCTTGGCGGTTGGCAGCGACACATTCAAGACCAAAGGGCGACCGGGATCGACGCCGGGCAGGCTGCGAATCAAAGCGATGCGGTTTGAGATCACATTCAATTCAGGAGAGGGAACGTCTGTCGAAACACGAGTGAAAACAGCATGCGCCTGGTCAAGGCTTCGTACTGTCAGAACTCCCCAAGGGACGGCTGTTTCTTCACATTCTTCTGCCAGTGCGACAGAACCTGTCAACAAACAGATCCACGCACAGAATGAGATCAGCAGGGAATTCAGGTTGTGATTCATGACGGATTTAATTGATCACTCCTGATCAACGGTGAAGCCGCAAATTAACAGTGCCAGGAAAAGTTAGACCGGTTCAGTTGATCATCGGGCCGCATCGCAGCCGTCTCAACAGGAAATAGGCTTATCCCAAGTACCTGAAACACGACAGTTTTAGGGAGATACTCCAGGATCGAGAACCAACATTTACTGGCAAGAAATCATCGCGGTATGACAGCCCCAATATGTCTTAAACCTTCCAGTTCTTATCTCTACCTGTTTAACCGAGACTGGGTTTCAAACTGATCCGTGGCATTTTCCACATTGAATAACATTCCGCACATCACACAAATTCTCCGCAATCCTCTGATCAATCCAGATTACTTTTCTGGATGGCCCCGCCACAAATTTCCCCTATTTCTTAAGGACTTCGCGGTGAATAACAACGACGTAAGCCGGCATTGCACGTTTACGACCGAGGCAAATATAAACAACCCGGATCAGAGTGAACCAATCTCGTTCTCGCGAGGCGCGATATCACCAACAAGCCGATCGGAGAAAGACCGAATGCCGTATATCAGAAATGCTGCACTGCTTCCTGAATCGGCTTTAATCGGCTGAGTCGCGAACACTGAACTCCAGTTTCCAGCGTCGGTCCGATGTGGTACTCACACACCAGAGCTCAAAGACTCCCAACTCGGTGATAACAGACTGGAAAGTCACCGGCGCGTATCCTCCGGCGTTGCCGTCTTCGAGAGGCAAAGTCGCTTCCAATGGGTCGGTTTCCGACAGTTCGTCTGGGTCCCAACTGCGTAACAGATCCCCTGGTTGATCCTGCTTACGCACAGCCGAACTGAAGAAGCGAAACTGCGCAGGTTCCCCGACAATTAAACCGAATTCACCAGACGGCACAGAGACTTGCGAGCCTTCTTCCATCCCCCTTGGCACCACACAAAGCGCGTTCAGTGGCCGCGGAGCTCCCGGAATTGCCAACCCGGATGTTTCGATTCCAACGTAATACGATTGGGCAGTTCCGCCATGAATCCGGACACCCCCATGATCTTTGGCCCATCCATAATACGCAGCTCCCCGCGCAACGGCGTGATCGAGGTCACGTTCTCCTGCGAGCGATTTAGGAGGAGCGTCTGGGAACCATCCCGCCATCACAGTCAGCAGGCGATTCTGTAGTGCTTCGGCCTTGAAGACACCGCCATTCACGAGGATATCGGTCGGACGAACAACCGCCTGATCTCCAGCATGTCGTTTCAGGAAGTCTACGACATGCCGTGTCACTCCTGTTTCAGTCTCGAACGGGAGCCCGATCTGCTGGAATCCGGAAGCCCTTCGACGCTGCACAACGGCATCCAGACCACACTCTGGAAGAAACCCATCCAACAGGAGTTGCTGTGTCGAAGCCCGATCGAGGTCAACGCTGACAGCCCCTCCAACCAGCTTTCGTCCGCGTCCCTGAACGGTGACAGAATAAGTCTCCCCGCCAGCGTCCCCGAGCAGACTTTCCTTCGCCAGACGGCAGGCATGCCAGAGCGAGACCGATTGCCATGGATCAAGCTGCGTCCCGATTTCACTGAACTTCGCTGCGGCATGATGCGCAAGCGTCAGGTCCATGTTATCGCCACCGACCAGCAAGTGGTCGCCAACCGCAATACGTTGCAGTTGTAACTGACCATTTTCTTCTGCAACGCTGATCAGCGTCAGGTCTGTTGTGCCACCTCCAACGTCGACAACCAGAATGGTGTCGCCCACTTTCACCATCTTTCTCCAACGATCTCCCGCCTGAGCCAGCCAGGAATAGACGGCGGCCTGAGGTTCTTCCAGCAGAATGAAATCAGTCGGCAATCCCGCCGCTAGTGCCGCCTCTCTGGTCAACTCTCGGGCGCTGGCATCAAACGAGGCCGGGACTGTCAGTACGACGCGTTGCTGCTTGAGAGGCGCATTCGGGAATTGCTGATTCCAGGCGGCGACAAGATGTTCAAGATAATACTGAGAAGCAGTGACCGGAGAAATCTTGCGAACCTCTTCCGGTGCTCCCCAAGGGAGAATTGCCTGATGACGGTCAACCCGACTGTAGCACAGCCACGACTTGGCCCCTGTCACCGTTCGATCAGGAGCTTCGGCCGCCTGCCTGCGTGCCCACTCACCGACAACATAGTCCCGTTTCTCTGCCCAAGGGAGCGCATACCCGGCATCTTCCAGAGGAGCGAGAAAGAGAAACGACGGGAGTCCCGCCCGAGCTTCAATTGTCCCCGGCGCCACCAATTGGGGAATCGACAACAGTTCCATCTGAGGAAATTCAGCATTTGCAGCGCAATAGCTGACAACACTGTTCGTTGTTCCCAGATCGATCCCGACGACATATTCAGCACTCATAGCAACCTTATTTCCGGCACTTAGCCGTCACACAACCTCATAAGCCCCGTTGAAATGCATCAGGCGGGACGTGCCGCACTCGCTGAATGAACTCTGGTTCAATTAAGACGAATCAACTCAGTTCGACTTCGACTGGAGCGAGCAACAATTTCGTCTCGGATGCACCGCTCCAGACTGGCAGCTCACATCGGCCGGCCTGCCAACCAGGGTGAACAACAACTCCAGTGACCGGGCGACTCTCAACAACACGCCCGACGAGGCGAATTCGCGCCGCCGATTCGTTCCCATCCACAGTCAATTTTTGGCCTTCAGCCACATCGGTCGCAGGCTTCAAATCGAAAAGACGCTGCAGGGCTGCGTGGCATCCTCGATGAACATCGCGAACCGCACCGCCAACCTGTTGATCCGTATATGACGAAATATCTTCCTGAATGAAGTCCAGAAACCGTGCTTCGCGTTGCAGTGTTTCCAAAAGAGTTAAAGCATCGCTGCGAGCAGGTTCAGCTTTGGGCGGAGGAGGAGACTTGTCACGCGAAGTCGCAACGACTTCCTTCTGAGCCGATGCTTCGGGAGCGATTGCTTCCTCTTTCGGGGCGGCCAATTCAAGAGCGCGGACCTGATCCGCTTTCTGGGCATTGAACAGAACATTAAAGAAAACACGAAATGCCAGTCCGATGCGTCCCATCAGATCCTCTCACCAGTCTCATGAAAATCAAGAACCACCAGAATAGTAGTCAAATCGGGTTCCCGTTTCACTCAGAACGCCTCTCTCCGTTTTCACCTCACGACCGAAACTTTTCGACCACCAGGATCTCAAAAACCGTTTTCAGTCCCATCCAAGATGACTGATAATGAAGAAATCAGAAGAACACGTTAGGATGAAGAAACCAGACTTGAATCTCTCTCAATCCGTTCGCAACATTTGAGATACGTTGGCCACCGGCACATCGCCTGAGCATCCGATGAGCGATTCAATGGCTGAAGGAATCACCATGACATCCACCACACCGTGTGAACTGATCTCCCAAAAGGATTATGTCACGGTCGTACTTCGCCCACCGGTCTTGCAATCCAGCTGGACGGACATTGAGGAGTTCAGCACCGGAGTCCGCACCGATCTGGAAGGACGCAACGCCCCTGCCTGTATTATCGATCTGTCCACGCTGACATACATGGGGAGTTCGATTGTTGCCCTGATCGTTCGAATCTGGAAAGTAGTGCAGGCTCGCGGAGGGAAAATGGTTGTCGTCTGCAGCCACCCCACCGTGAAAGAGGTGATTCATCTGGCGGCGCTCGACACGGTATGGCCGCTGGTGGAAGACCTGCGTGCTGCAGAGAAAAAACTGGGCATCAAAATTGTCCATTCATCAGCAACGTCTCGTACCGACACCGTTCCTAATATTTCAATCTACACGCATCCTGAATTCGAAGCCGCGCCAACGCTCAGTTCAGTTGAAGTGACTTCAGCCGCCGGTAATGGAAGAGACGATAGCCCCTCTTTTCGTATCCTGTACTTCACACTCGGCGCTGTCACCGTGCTGCTGATCGTCGCGGCAATCCTGCTCTATATTTCGCGGCAATAAGATTTCCTGACAGAACCCAAAACGAAACTGTTGATTCAGGTTACAGACTTCAAATATTCGTCGCGAATTGAAGACACACGTTCCGTATCGTTTCCGGAGGTCAGTCATGGCGAGTTCAGACAAAGAGATCCAGACACCAGCCCCTGACCATTCACGTCTGGGACACGAAATACGGCGAGCAACGATGAAAAATGATGCGTTGCCCATCGAAGCACGACAACGGGCGTTACAGGAAGAACTGACCGGTCTAATCAGTCTTGTCGGGGCAGCTCCGCTTGTCGAGTTGTTGTTGGAACGAGCCTTTGAACTGGGGGCCACCGATATCCATTTCGACCCGCAACGAGACGGCCTGCATGTCCGGTTGCGGTTAGACGGTGTGATGCATCCGATCCTCAAACTGGATCAGCAGTACACGCACTCCGTGATCTCCCGTGTCAAAATTCTGGCGAACATGGACATCACTGATCGCCGCTCGGCACAGGATGGACGCATCTCCTCACAGGTACTCCGCCACCGTCGCGACGTTCGTGTCGGGTCCGGTCCCACCGTTTATGGGGAACGTGTTGTCATGCGGTTGATGCCGAATGAAGCACAGTTCGCCAATCTTGCTGATCTCGGCATGACGCCCGCCCAAATCACCAAAGTGGAGCAGGGGATTCACTGTCCGTTCGGTGTTGTTCTCAGTGTCGGACCAGTCGGCAGCGGGAAAAGCACAACAACATACACATGTCTCTCCGCACTCAACGATCCCGCACTCAGCCTGGTCTCAATCGAAGATCCTGTTGAACGACGGGTCGACGGAGTGAATCAGGTCGAGATTGACCCGAAGGTTGACTTCGGATTTGTCGAAGCACTGCGAGGAATTCTGCGGCAAGATCCCGACGTCATTATGGTCGGGGAAATTCGGGATTCAGAAACGGCTCACATCGCCATTCGAGCCGGGCTGACAGGCACGAGAGTCCTCAGCACCCTACACGCAGGGAACACCGGGGCCACGATCGACATGTTTCGTGAGTTTCAGGTGCCCCGTATGTTTCTGGCGGACTCGATCAAATGCATCATTGCGCAACGTCTTTTGCGAAAGGTCTGCACGAGCAACCGTGAACTTTATGAGCCGGATGCAGCAACGGCAGAATTCCTGAAGCTCTCACCAGAAGAAGCGCGAACGACCCGATTGGCAAGGGGAATTCCTTCTGACGCCAACTTCCATACAGGATACTTTGGAAGAACCGGCGTCTTCGAAGTAATGTCCGTTGATTCCACGATTCGCGAAATGCTGCTCGTCGGAAAACCGGGAGGCACGATCTTCACTTATGCTCAGGAGCAGGGGATGGCCTCACTTGAGGACGCCGCTCGCGAGAAAGTTCTCAGCGGGGAAACTTCCGTAGAAGAACTCATTCGGGTTCTGATTTAGAGCAAGTTTGCTCTACCGAGAGCCCGCGCAGCGGCCATTTCGATTGATGAAACGCAACTCGCCGCGTGGCGGAAGCGTGGAAATGATTTCGCAAGGTGCTGTAAGTATTTCCAGAAATCATGCAGCGGCTCTGGCACGCAGTATTCAGCTTTTCTTCAACTGAGAAAGCTGCTGCGCGGTCACACAATCGCCAGATGCCGTCTGATCCCGAATCGATTTGAAGACCAATACTTCACTTCGCGCCAGCTTGCTGTAACTGGGGGTCAAAACGAGATTCAGCAAACGGTCCACGCCCCTGTTTCAATTGATATGCAGGGTCATTGTGGCGGAAGAGATTTCGCTTCAGACGCATGCCACGCAACCACACGGAATGCTTCAGCCGAGCGAAGAAATCAGCCGCACGGATCACATCTTTCGGGTCGTGAATATGACGATCCCAGCCAATGTGGCGTACAGCTGGCGGTTCCAATGCAACGATGTGATATCCGAGTGATTTGAAACAATACGAGACTTCACGTTCGCCCCGATAATCCTTGAAAGGACCAAACCGACGGTAATCGGAAATGCGTCTCATCCCGGGATTGAAGGCGTAACCAAAATATTCCGGATGAGCCGTTGGATCAGCAGCAATAAACGAGATCCCATTCCAAACGGTCGAAGGCTGATTCCGGTGTCGGCGATCCAGATCATCCCGAGCCCGAAGAGAGACCATGGAGATCTTTTCGTATTGATCAAGCAATTGCAGAGAGGGCTGAACAAACCCGTCGCCAAAGAATTCCCAGTCATCTTCACAATGGAAAATGTAGTCGGTCTTTACGACGCTGTAAGCGCGATCGATGCTGGCCAACTGTCCCAGTCGTGGGGAATTCAGCAGAATCTGAGCTTCAATTCCAACCTTTTTCACAACGTCATAGACCCCTGGCTTTCCAGAGTCTTCTGCGATGACAACCTCTTGAAGCCCTTCATCCAGACGAGGCATCAGCGAACGCAAGGTCGCTTCAAGCAGGTCAAAACGATCGCAACTGGTAATGACTAATGTGTACTTCTGCATTTTCATCCTTCTGGAGATGACTGGTCAGTTGCCTGATGCCTCTGTCAATACGTGCAACACGTAACCAGCCTCCACCCGTTCTCTGCTTGCGGTCCGGTTTCATTATGCCGCGTTTTTCTGAGCGGCCTGTTGCGACTCTTCTTCTTTTGAAAAGCGATGCCCGGCCTTTTCCAAGGCCGCTTCCGGGGTCGCCGCTTCCATGTAATCGCGTTCGTAAAGTTTGACGTTCTTCATCCAGTTGTTGTAAGCACAAACGAAGGAGAAGATGAATCCTTCCATCCCGCCACGCCATCCCCCCTGCAACAGCAACTTCTTGAAGAAGTAGACAGGAAAGCAGAACAGGATTCTGTAAGAGAGCGATCTCAAAGATTTCTTCGAGATCCCCTTCATGTAATGAGTCGTTGCCGATTCCTGTTTGCGTGACAGACTGCTGAATGTGTTGAACCCGAAGTGCCACAACGCTCCATTCAAAACAGGAGCTTTTTCCCCTTTCGGAAGATCAAACTGATCCCAGACAGCAGACTCCGGCATCCGGATTTTTGTGCGATTATAAAACTTCATCCGCAGGCTCGTGGCCATGTCTGGATGATAGAAGCCAGAAGGGAACACCTGAGTCTGCCGAATGCGATAAGCGATCGGCTTTGGTGGCCCGGCTCGGAAAACCTTGCGAATCTCATCTGCCATCTCATGACTGACAATCTCGTCAGCATCGAGATCCAGAACCCAGTCATACCGGGCGTTCTCTTCCCCAACCCGCTTTTGAGATCCGTATCCCAGCCACTTCTGATGAACAACACGTGCACCATACTGCTGAGCAATCTCAATAGTGCGGTCGGTTGAACCAGAGTCCACGAGAATGATGTCATCGGTCAGGTCTTTTACTGCATCCAGCACCAGCCGAATGCATCGCTCTTCATTGAGTGTGCGAATATAAACGGTTACCGGAACCTGTTTTGACACCACTTGCATGGCTTGTCTCTCAAAAACACTGAGCGAATTTCAGAGTGATGACACATGGCAACTGTCAACATCATTCTGAACATGAGTGAGCCGATTTCTCGGACATCACATTCACAAATATCCACATATTCGATGCGGAAGCATATCGGGTGGCAAAAACTGGGCCAATATCACTTTCTACCGCAGAAATCGCCTGCTCAGCCATGCAATTTGAGTCCGACGGGGAGACTTTCACCAAAGACGAGCGCCGAAGTTTCGCCTTCCATTTGCCCGACTTCACGAACCAGTTCAACAAGCCGTTCAGGGGCGAAATGGCTCTCCATCCACTTCAGAATCTTTGTTCGATCCGCTTCAGAAAGGTCTCGATATCGGTCGCCGGTCTTTCTCGAAAGTTGCATCATCGCGAGAAAATGGGGTTCGGCAGGGTGTCGTTCGTTTAGAAGTCGACGCGCCCATTCTGCGGCAACGTTCACATCCAGTACGTCACCCAACGTTCCATACATCAGTTCGCGAGCCCCAAGACGCCCAATCGCCCAAATCAAGGCAGGGGACAAGGCACTGCGTTCTGGCAAAGCGAGAAGTGAAAACGCAATCTCTCCAAGTTCATGCTTCCAACTGGCAGGGAGGCGTTCCAGGGAACCCAGAAATCTCCAGGGTTCTAACGGTTCCTGTCCTGATTGAACCTTGCGATCTTTCCCAGTGTTTCGAGCCCGACGCATTTCTTCACGGAAAGACGTCAACAAGGGATTCGCAAGAGCTTGTTGCTGGCCACTGGTCAGGCCTCCAGCGATACGTCGCCACAGAATCCACCATTCATTGAGATTGGCAGCCCCGGAGTGGACGAGTTTCCCGCGAAGCTGTTTCCATGTTTCGGTCACTCGCCAGTCATCAAGAGCGACTCCATACCCCGGCCGCAGTGAGAACCCCAGCAGATTCAACCACCGTCCTTCATGTTCTGCACTCTTTTTCCGTCCAGATTCCACTTCAAGCAGAATCTCCCAGATCTGCCGTAACAGTGCAGGGGGCCATGCATCACGACTCAGTTCCAGCATCTGCACAATACGCTTGGCCAGTCCCCCTGGCTTCTGTGAGAATGGGGGAGTGAAGGTCTCTCTCAGCAAAACCCTCACTTGATCAACAGATGCTTCGTCCATCACCCCGGCAGCTTCACCTGCACCTGAATGGCCTGTCAGATCGGTTTGGGTTGCAGCTCGAATATCGAACTGCAGTTGCCAAGTTCGCGTGCCATCCACCTCGCGACACCAAACCTGCATCGTCCCAATCTCAGTCAGACTGGCATAAAGATTCACCTTCAGGGTTGTGGCCTGTTTTTCCTTACCAGATCGCAACACGGTGCGAATCGGTGGCAAGGCGGTCAACTGTTCCCGCTCGACAGGCACGAGCGTCCCCGGCGGGTCTGTCAGTCGCAAGCTGGAATGGAACAGAGGAAACTCAACAGGCGCCGCAACCGTCAGAGTGAAAGTGTGGTCCGGCAACTGGACAGCAACACCCGGTTCTGTCCCCGCTGGCAACAGACAGAGCGCCTGCAATTCGCCGCTTTCTGCACCGACACCAATGTAATAGGTCCGCGGCAATCCTGCTGCGATTCGAATCCCCTGATTCCGACGGACCATCCCGTAATAAGCCGCCCCACGAGCCACAGCGAGGTCGTGCCGCGGGTTCTCCAGAACAATTGGATTCCAGTTGGAATCTCCCTGCGAATACCACCCACGAATAACATCCAGAATCCGTGCCTGAATCAATGGGGAAAGAAATGCTCCCCCGTTAAACAGAACAATATCTGGCCTGTCCGAGGCGGTCTCTCCCTGTTCGAGTCCCGCCTTCAGATGGGTCGAGAGAAACAGAGCAAGATACTTGGTGACTGCCGGGTCAGTAGCATACGGCAATCCGAACTCCTGAAATCCGGATCGTTGCTTTTCTGGACGATCCATCAGTTTTACTTTCGGGAAGAACCCTTCCAGCAAAACGCCAATCGCTTCGTCTCTGGTCAGTTCGACACTCAGAGCCCCCCCAATCAGCCGTGTTCCAGAACCCGGGATCGTGACGACATAAGACTCAGGAGCCCCTTCCGAGAACAGGACTTCTTTGGCGTGCCGACAGATTCGAACAAGGCTCCCCCATTGGCGCGGCTCCAGTTGCTTTCCCTGCGCCAATCGTGGTTCCAGAAAGTGAGCAAGAGCCAAGTCGAGGTTATCCCCGCCGAGGATTAAATGCTCCCCGACAGCAACGCGATGAAACTGGACCTGTTGCGTTGCATGTTCCTTCACACGGATCAGAGTGAAGTCGGTCGTTCCACCGCCAATATC
>JBEBTF010000010.1:0-40043 GCA_040393865.1 Planctomicrobium piriforme
GGCCACGAAGTTGCAGAGCCTTCGGCGCAGACTCGGCGTCAGGATACGAGTCATGTCAGTTCCTCAAACGAACTGAGTGAACTGCGTGAAGCCCATGATGCTCTTCGAGCAGAGGTGGAAACGTTGAGACAGGAAGTCGCTGCATTACGCGATGATCTGTTTCAGTTGCGTCAGAGTCTGGGAGCGTAATTCAAGATTGCGACTTTTAGCGGAGTGAGAAGCCTCGATTTTGAACTCAGACCGAGGCCGGTTGGGGATCTGATTGCGGATCGGAATGCTCGGGAGTGTCGATGACATGATCGGGATCGATGAGCAACCAGCAGACGGCGGCAATCAGAAATCCACCGACGGTCGTGAGAAAGACAGCCTGATATCCGCTGAGAGTTGCTTCTCTGATGATCGATGGACTGAGTTCCGAAATTGGGGTCTGCAGAGTCGCTGACTTTGACGCAATAAACGATTGAATCACGGTCCCGGTAATCCATGTCGCGAATGCGGTTCCAAGTGTGCCGATCGTGTTCATACATGCTGCGACAACGGCGGTGTTTCTTCTCCCAAGATCCTGACACGTCGCCCACGCGGCCCCGAGTGTCAGATCGATTCCGAATCCTGATGCTGCCACGAACAGACAGAAAAGATGCACGTTGGTGGCTTCTCGTGCTCCAATCCAGCAGGCTGCACACAACAGCATCGCCATCACCCCGAGGGCACGGCGACCAAGGGCGCGGCTTCCCAGTCGGCGGCTGAGCGTGTTGACGAGAATTCCTCCTGCAACACATCCGATTGCGCCGACCCAAAGCGGCGCCCCTTTGTAAATCGCCCCGATGAGATCGTCCCGAGGGACTTCAAACCGTTCTTCCATGTAAGACGGCAAATAGGTGATGTTGAACGCCCAGCCATAGTTGATCAGAGAATACATCAGGCAAAGCGCCCAAAGACTTCGATTCGTCAGCAGGGCCTTCCAGGGAACGGGGCCATGATGTGTTGCCGGGCTTGCCGTTGTTGTTCCGATCAGCGCCAATTCTTCCTGATTCACATTCGGGTGTTCTTGAGGGCGATTACGAAACTGGATGGAAAAGATCACACACCAGATCAGCCCGATGATTCCGAAAAGAACGAATGCTGTTCGCCAGTGCATCAGTGACGGGGTGAATGCGGTTCCACTGACAAGCAGTGCCCAGATGAGAGGCGTAAGTCCTCCCGCGATTCGCCCTGACATCCAGACCAGACCTTGCGCGAGTTCCCATTGATGCCGCGGAATCCATTGCCGTAAGACACTGGCAATGTTGGGATAAGCGCCAGCTTCGCCTGCCCCGAACAGAAAACGCAGGGTGATGAGCGTGCCAAGTCCGCCAAACGTAATTCCTGCCCATTTCCAGCCAACGACGGCAGTGAGTGCTGTGCAGACTGACCACCAGGCGACAATCCGGATCAGCATCTTCTTGGGGCCAATTCGGTCGCCCCACCAGCCTGTTGGGATTTCAAAGATGGCATACGCAATTGCGAATGCGGTGAAGACCCACTTCATGTCTGCAACGCTCGTCAGATTCAGCTCTGAGGCAATTGCAGGAGCTGCGGTGCCGAAGCAGACACGGTCGAGATAGGTGATCATCGACAGCCCGCAAACCATTGCCAGAACCTGATAACGTACCCGACTCGGGATCGAAGGCGTTGACTCAGACGGGGCCGGGGACGTGGTCAGCACTGGCATCGGAACCTGATTTCGTTAGAGCAAGGTCATTCAGGAATTGTGTTGTCGCAAGCAGAATTCAGTACGTCGTTTCCTTGAAATTGAGTCTCTTTGCTTCGCCCCGTTGAGATTGAAACGCTCGAAGCGGGCATTCAGTTTGTGGTTCGTGTTGATCTGAAAGTGAGATGAATTGTCTTACGTCAGAATCTCTTTAATGACTCGGCCATGCACATCGGTCAGGCGGAAGTCACGACCTGCATACCGATAGGTCAGCCGTTCGTGGTCAAATCCGAGAAGGTGCAAAATGGTGGCGTGGAAATCATGCACGCTGGTCGGATTGACAACGGCTTTGAATCCAAAGTCGTCAGTTGCTCCGTAAGTGGAACCGCCTTTGACGCCCCCCCCTGCCATCCAGACGCTGAAACCATAGTGGTTATGGTCCCGGCCGAGTTGTGACTTCCCTTCTCCGCTGAGTTCCACAGTCGGGGTTCGTCCAAATTCGCCGCCCCACAAAATCAGCGTTTCATCAAACATGCCACGCTGTTTCAGGTCTGCAAACAGGGCGGCAATCGGCTGGTCAATCTCTCCAGCAAGTTGCTTGTGAGCGGTTGCAATGTTGGCATGGTTGTCCCATGGTTGCCCTGCTCCATGCCAGAGTTGAACGTATCGCACTCCGCGTTCGAGAAGGCGTCTGGCGATCAAGGTCTGTCGTCCGTGAACCCCTTCGCCGTACATGTCCTGAATGTGTTTCGGTTCCTGTTCGATATTGAATGCGTCGGCAGCTTCCATCTGCATTCGAAACGCCAATTCAAATGACTGAATACGGGCTTCCAGCCGATCGTCTGTTCTGGTTTCAAGGTGTTGGGCGTTAAGCGTTCTCAGAAGATCGAGTTGCCGACGCTGCATTCCGGTGGAAGCGTGATTGCTACGAATGTTCTCGATCAGCTGTTCGATGTTACGGTGTTTCGGGTCGACATACGTTCCTTGAAACGCTCCAGGAAGAAAGCCAGACTGCCAGTTTTCAGAGTCCTTGATTGGAAGTCCGTTTGGGCACATGGCAACGAAGCCAGGGAGATTTTCGTTCTCTGAGCCCAGTCCGTACAGCACCCACGAGCCGACACTGGGACGCGACAAGACGGAGTCGCCACAGTTCATCAGCATCAGTGAGGGTTCGTGGTTCGGCACCTGTGCATACATCGAACGGATGACGGCAATGTCATCTGCATAGGCGGCCGTCTTCTCGAAAATCTCGCTGATCTCGAGCCCGCTTTCTCCATACTTCTTGAACTGAAATGGTGAACCAAATGCCGCACCTGTTTTTCTCTCAGTCGCGAGAGAGATGGGAGCCTGCTTGCCATCGTATTTGGTGAGGGTTGGCTTGGGATCAAACGTATCAACGTGCGATGGCCCGCCATTCAGAAAGAAGTGAATGACCCGTTTCACTTTGCCGGGAAAGTGAGGACGCTTCCCTTCGGTTGAGGAGAGAGAGAGGCCGGCATTCTGAACGGAAGTGTCGCCGCTGGCTGGGCGTTCTCCCAGTCCGGCGAGACTGAGTGCGCCAAGTCCCATTCCGGAACGCTGCAGAAGTTCGCGGCGGTTCAGAATCAGATTGTCTGAGAATGGAGATCTCATGAGTCCTCTCCGTAAGAATCAATCTATGAATAGAAACTCATTAGAAACTAACAACACCTGAGCGAGTTGCTCCCATTTGGTGAGATACTTCGGACCGGTGCCAATGAAGTCACGTTGTGAATCCCACACGGAAGCAAGCACATCTGAGGGCGAGCCTGCGATGGATGTGGACTCTTTCAGAATCACATGCCAGCGATATTGATCGCTATTGAGTTGCCCGTTGATGTCGACGATGAAGTCGAGCGTGTCTCCCGGTTGAACAGCGATCAAATCAAGCGTCTGGTCCTGCGAGGAATTGTGAATCGCAAACTGCTGCAGGACTCCGTGGCGGCTGGACACAATCCAGCAGCGAATTCCGTTTCCTGCTGGCGTCTCGTGCTTCGCCTTGGATTCCACGGAGACGGTCCCTGAAATGGGGGATGTCCAGCGGCGGATCACAGCGTGGTTGTGATCATTCCCGGGATGCCCTCCTTCAGCAGAGAGTTGGCACCATCCAAGCTGACTGTCCGGCCAACGCTCTCCTCCCTGCCAGGCTGAACCCCCGAAGTACGGCAATGGTTCAAAGCGTTCTGTTTTCGTCATGGTCTCAGTGATTGGTCCATAACCGTATGACCATGCAAGTGCTTCTTTATGAACTTCTGCTTGCTTGTCAGCATCTGGTTGGGAAAGAAATGCGATGGCATTTTGGAGTTGTTCCGCGGTTGGATCTCGCTGGAAAAGCGATTGGTAAATCGCAGTGATTCTTGCTTGAAGATCGCTTTCCGGGATCTGTTCGACCTTCTGAATCAATGAGCGGGAGACTTCGGCAAGAAACGGGTGGTTCAGTGCAAATAAAGCCTGTTGGGAAACCGTTGTCTCTGATCGTGTTGGGATATGCAGATCGGGATTTGCAAAATCAAAGACACGGAACACGCTGGGAAGAAACTGGCGGTCGACATATCCATACAGCGTGCGACGCTGGTTTTCTCCAGCTTTGGCGAACAGGTCGGTCCCCTTGCCTTTCACACGACGATCAAGGTCGCCGGATGCGGTCAAAAGTGAGTCGCGGAACTCCTCAAATGTGAGTCGATGTGCAGGCTTTTTCCAGAGAAGATGATTCTCTGGATCGGCCTGAATCGCCCGGTCACGCACAGCCGGATCTGAGGGGCCGGTTGTGCCCTGCTGATAAGTGGACGAGAGGAGAATCACCCTGTGAATGGCTTTTGTGCTCCATCCCTCGGCAATCAATTTCTGAGCGAGCCAGTCCAGCAGTTCGAGGTGTTCAGGGCGTGGGGCACGAATCCCGAAATCACTTGGAGTCGGAACAATTCCGGTTCCGAAATGATGCTGCCAGATTCGATTCACCCAGACTCGTGATGTCAGCGGATTTGCAGGATCGACGATCCCCTGTGCCAGTTCGAGTCGCCCACTGCCGATCTTGAATGGTTCTGCATCTGATCCGGCAACAACAATCGGAAAATGTCGAGTGACTTCGTTTTCCTTCGTCGCAGGATTTCCACGTCGGAAGATCCGGGCTTCGTCGATGTACTGTCGGTCTGTGAGAACGACGGCACACTCCGGGGCATTTGCGTTGTTAATCAGGAACGCATCAACTGCATTCTGTAGCTTCCAGAGTTCAAGGAGTTCCCCGCCGGTTGGAAAGAAGAACTCGATATCGACGACCCCAAGGTCAGGAACAACGCAGGGAGCGTTCGGGCCATAAAGAATGAGCCGAAGCTGCTCGCGGTTTGCGTCTTCAAAGCCAACAGGGGTGGGGGCGTTCGCTTGCTTTGCTTCTTCGAGTTTCTGCTTCCATTCCTGATGAATTGAAGAGAACAAGTCACCGTATCGTTCGGCTACGTCCCGCATGGATGCCGGGGGAGTCTGGAATCGTTCGGAGACCAATGGATGGGGGCTGGCGGATTCCCCATTCGCATTCTGCTGATTCAATTCCTGAAGGACAGCAGGAGCCTTCGTTGCGAATTCTTCTGGCGGAATTGCAGCGAACCTGTGCCAGTGGATGAAGATAGGATCATTCGACTTGAGTGTCCGGCGAAGAAATGCTTCCCACCGTTGGACTTCAATCGGGAAAATATCTGTTGGAGCGAGGATTTGGCTGAAATTGAGATCGGGGTACTTCTCCAGTTCGGTTTGTGCAATGAGGTAAGCTTTCACCTGATCCCGAAATCGTTCCGACGCGGCGTCGCGGATGCGTTGCTTTTCTGTCTTTAATTTCGTGAGTAGCTCATCAAGCTCTTTTCTGGCTGCTGCTTTCTCTGGTGTCTCGCTTTCATTCGGGAGCGATAACAGGACATGTTGTTCTGAACTGTTCTGAAAGACACCATACAGAGAGTAATAGTCCGCAGTTGGAATTGGATCGTATTTGTGATCATGGCAACGGGCACAAGCGATTGTCAGGCCCATCGTCGTTCGGCCTAACACATCGATTCTGTCATCGATAATGTCGTGGTAGTTTCCCAGAAAACGACGCCCGACGGTCAGGAATCCCATTGCTGCCTGAGCTTGAAGGTTCTCTGGCGCGACCTGATCGGCGGCAATCTGCAACAAAAGGAACTCGTTGTATGGCAGGTCATCATTGAACGATTGGACGACCCAGTCACGATATGCAGCTGAGTTAACGAGGCGGCGTTCTTCCCGCCCGTAAACATACCCTTTGGTGTCTGCATATCTGGCGAGATCGAGCCAATGACGAGCCCAATGTTCGCCATAATGAGGCGAGGCCAGAAGTCTTTCCACCAGTGCAGCGTAGGCGTCTGGATTGGTGTCTGAGACAAAGTCGGCGACCTCTTTGGGTGAAGGAGGAAGTCCTGTGAGATCGTATGTCACACGGCGGATCAGTGTACGGCGATCGACCGCCGGCGAAGGGGCAAGTGACTTCTCATTAAGTTTGGCAAGAACAAACGCATCGACAGGCGTTCTCACCCAATTCGGATTGTCAGTCTTCGGGGGAACCGGGCTCGAAACTGGTTGAAAAGCCCAGTGTTCTCGCTGCCGTTTTGCCTGTTCGTCATTCGACGTTGTTGCTTCGTCAGGCCAAGGGGCGCCAAGACTGACCCAGCGTTCGAGAATGGCAACCTGTTCGGCCGATAACGGGTTCTTTGGCGGCATTTCATAGTCGCCGGTTCGCCTTACGGCCTGAATCAGCAAGCTCTCGTCTAGTTTCCCGGGGATGATTGCCGGTCCTGTGTCGCCCCCCTTCAAGAGAGCCGTTCGGGAATCGACTCGAAGTCCTGCCCATTGTTTGGTTGCCCCGTGACACTCCCCACACTGGGAAAGGAGTAAGGGACGGACAGACTTCTCAAAGAAATCGAGTGCTTCGTGCGGTGGTTGTGGGGGCGGCGCTGCAGGCGTTTCTGCAAAACAGACGCCGGAAAATGCCAGTAGAACGATCAGGTATGAGGAGTTGCGAAATCCCATATGATCCACTGGTTCCTTGAAAGGCGGTACAAGGCAGCCGTCTACGATCCTGTTAAGGCACAGGAGGACGAGGCTCGACCGCCGGAGGACTCTGGCAATGGAGAATGGATTTTTCTCCTGACGCCATTCAGAATGAAACGTGCAGGAAAATAGTCACATTCAGGTTTGATGCATAAGTCTCCGTGAATTGTTGACAATAAAGTTTTTTGTGTCAACAAATCTCGATGGATTCTGCGTTCAGATTGTCGACAATCTGGCGTTTGGTGTCGACGACACGAGTTCGTCAGCAATGACTGCCGGCGCGGGAGTTTGCGGGCGGACTGACGGGAGCGAGTTCAGCAGTTCCTGAATTTGTTCGGCGTCGATTGGTTTGGAGACGTTCCCGTTCATGCCGATTTCGAGGCACTGCAGGCGGAGCGGTTCGATCACGTGAGCAGTCATGGCGAAGATCGGAGTTGCAGGGCGTTTTGTCTCCTGTTCCCATTGTCGGATGAGCGTCGTTGCGGCCAGTCCATTCATGTCTGGCATTTCCAGATCCATAAAGACGATATCGAACTGTTGAGTCTGGAAGAGCTCAAACGCTTCTTTTCCGCTTTCCGCCATTTGGACTTCGTGTCCCATCAGCTCCATGATTCCGGAAGCGACTTCCAGATTGATAATGCTGTCGTCGACGACAAGCACTCTTCGTTTTTCCGAATCAGGATTGGAATCAAGGCACGACTGACCGATCAGTTGCTTCGGCCTGGTCAGACTCACAATCTCGTCCTGCAGTTTTGCTTTCGTGATCGGTTTCTCGAAGATTCGAACCGGCTTCAGGTGAGAGAAACTATCCGTCAGCGATGTTGTGCCGGCAGGGACCAGGATCAGCGTGCTGTGAGATGGGATTGCTCCAGATTGTATGAATCGATCGATCATCACTAATGCGGCTTCGCAGTTCAGATCGAGATCAAATACATAGCCATCGTATTTCTTGGGCTGACTCGCGGAGAATGAACGCTCGACTTCAGCGAGGTCATTGCTTCCAGCAACACAAGCGACAGATGGCTCCAACTGCTCGCGGTACCAGCCAAGGCTGGACTTCGAAGGTGTATAGAGGTATGCGCAACCCAGAGGATACATCATCAGGTGCAGTTTGCGGCCATCTTCTGATTGTTGTGCGTTCTTAAATGGAATTCGAAGATGGAAGACACTTCCTTTTCCTTCCGCACTTTCCACCCAAAGTTCTGCATTCATCAATGAGGCGAGTTGCTGGGAAATCGAAAGGCCCAGACCTGTTCCCCCGTACCGACGTGTGATCGAAACCTCTCCTTGATCGAAAGCGTTGAAAATTCGATTCAACTGATCAGCAGGAATTCCGATACCGGTGTCGCGTACTTCAAAATGCAAAACGGTTTCTGACTCGGTCTGATGGTCAATATTCGCAATCAGGTCCACACTTCCCTTCGCGGTGAACTTCAAAGCGTTCCCGAGGAGATTGATGAGGATCTGACGTAATCTGTTTGGGTCCCCAATCAGATGTTGCGGAATATTTCTTTGAACATGGAAGTTGAAGTCGAGACCTTTCTGCGATGCGGCGGCTGAAAACAGTCGAACGGTATCGACAAGAGTTTCATCGATATCGAATGAAATCGAGTCGATTTCCATCTTACCTGCTTCGATTTTGGAGAAGTCCAAAACGTCATTCAGGATGGCCAGCAGTGATTTGGCAGACTTGCTGATCGTCGAGATATAGGATTTTTGTCGGTCGGTCAGTTCGGTGCGCAGTGCCAGTTCTGACATCCCGATGATCCCGTTCATCGGTGTCCGGATTTCGTGGCTCATTGCAGCAAGGAAGCGGCTCTTTGCTTCATTTGCAGTTTCTGCGGCTCGCATTGACGTCAACAGGCGAGACTGCGTTTTACGCAACTCCGTGGCAGTGACTTCCAGTTTTTCATTTGTCCACGCCAGCAGTGTCGCACGTTCTTCCAGTGCTGCTGTTCGGTCGTTAACACGCTGTTCCAGTGTTGAATTCAGGCGTTCAAGTTCCATGAACCCTTCGGAATTCTCAAATGCTGCTCCCGCCAGTGTCGCAATGAATTCCACGATGCGGACTTCATCACTTTTGAAGAAGTCTTTCTGATAGTCATTGATGACCGTGAGTACGGCAACTGGGGTCCCGCGAACGAAGATCGGGGCTCCAATCAGCGATGTGTGCGACTCTAATGCTGAGACGGGTTTGCTGGACAGGTCCACAATGACTCGCAACTCGTCAAGGACCTGATCAACCAGAATCGGGTTGATTCCCCGTCGAGTGATCTGCTTCAGTCGCTCTGTCGTGGAAAGCGCGGTCAGTTCGTCTTTCCAGAGAATGTGCGCCTGATTCGAACGCAGCAGACGCTTTGATGCCGAGATTGTTTCGCGGCAGATCGCATCATGCGTCAATGCCGAGGAGATCACTCGCCCGGCTTTCAGCAGTGTTTCAAAACGGTCAATTACCGAAAGGGTCGCGGCTCCCTTGCTCGGTGTGAGTCCAAATGCCAGCTGTGTATAGGAGAGGTCGGAATTCAGGCAAGGAATCGCGCCTGACTCCGATAGTGAAATCGATTTCCCAAACTCCGCTGCGATTCTGGTGCGAACCTGATCTGTTGTTGCAAGCTCAACTTTGGCACCTTGAACGGCCGCCAGTGCATGACTCTTCTGAATGGCTCGCCAGGCGCGACGCTGTCGCCCCAGAAGCATTTCAATCAGCGCGAGTTCCCGATAGATGTGGGGGGTGTCATTAGGAAAACGCCATGCATGCCACAAAAGTTTGCGAACGCAGTGTCTGGCTTTCTTCAGTAACTGTATTCGTTGATACAGGGAAACAGATGCCTGTGTCTCCGCACTCATCCGGTAGGCCGTGGCAAGCCATGCAATGACTGGCGTGGTGTACGGGTTCATTACCCCCGCAGCGATCACCATTTCATGAGTTTCGGCCAGAAGTGTCGCTGCCTGAAGCGGCTGACCGGTTCCGATCAGTTGGATCGCTCGTGCTAACGCGACTTGCGCACGTCCTTGGGCATCAGGACGTTCTCGTTTCATCTCCTCCTTAACGATCCCTTCCGGAAGAAGTCCGGCCGTTGTCATCGCCCAGATATCGAGATTAATTCCGGAGGCCTGAGTGTCCCCGAGGAGAATCCCAGATGTGTAATTTTTTCTGGCTTCCTCTGTCGCTTTCTCGAAGTTTCCAAGTCGGTAATACGAAGCGGCAATCTGATACCTGGCGATATGCACCTGCCAGAAATCACCGGTTCGTTCCAGAATCTGTACGGCGCGCTCACACTTTTCGATTGCTTCTTCGTAACGCGCTGAAGCGTAACAGAGAATTCCATGGAAACTGAGAGACTGCCCTTGTCCCCAGTGATCACCTAAGTCGCAACGGATTTCGTAGGACCGCTTGACGTATTTGATACCGCGACCAAATGCGGCAACCAACAACATGGCCGGCGCATGATCCGAGTAGGATTGAGCAAGCTCGAGTGTTGGAGGATAGGCCTCACCCTGATTCAATCCGCGCAGGTGAGACCACATCGCCAAAGGCAGACTCCGGCAATACCAGTTGCCATGAGACAACCCGCTGTAGAGTTGCAGGGTCAACCGCTGGTCATGATTCGGCTGTGATTTTCGGCGATGTCGGAAGATCCTCGGAAATGTCGTATGCAGGATCTGAATCAGCACTTCCCAGATCAGACACAGTGCGATCATGATCCGTGAGCGGGGAACAGTTTCTCCAAGCAGTCTCAGCGCGGTTTCGAACTCGCTGATCGCCCCTTCCATGTCCCCGCGTTTTTTGCGTAACTCTCCTTGTTTGCGATGGACGTTTGCTCTATCGGACGTCCCTTGGGCAAGTCCTGCAGCCTCGTTAAAAAGACTTTCTGCTTCGTCGTACTTCCCACGTAGCATCAGGACTTCACCGAGTCCATCAACTGTTTCGAACTGAGTTTCGAAAGGCAGCCCGACGATACCGCGATAGGCGATTCGGTACTGTTGTTCAGCCTGCTCAAGCGAGTAGCGTGTCTTGGCGAATTTGGCTGCTTCCAGTGCGTATGGAAGAGCATCATTCGAATCACCTGCCGCATCAAGATGGTAGGCGAGTTCAGGAATTCGGTCGGGAAAACGTCGCTTCAACAATGCGGCCGCTTTGCGGTGTCGGTCCGCCTTTTCCTCTGGTGTCAGAAGCGAGAGTAATGATTCCCTGATTTTGTCGTGCACAAACCGGCACTGTCCGTCGTGGAACTGACACCACATCAGATTTCGTTTGCCGGCGTCGTGAACTGCTTCAAACGCCTGGGATGAACTGAGTTGAGCTAACTCCTTCGCAATGAAAAGATCAAACTGGCTTCCGAGCACGGCCCCCATCGTCATTAACTGCAGGGTCTCGGAGTTCAGGAGCTTGAGTCGACGTGTCAGAAACTCTGCCGCATGGGATGACGAACTTGCCTGGCCCAGGGCAAATTCATCGACGATCCAGCCGTCTGTTCCGGCGACGATGGCGTGCGATTCGAATAGCCCCTGAAGAATGGCCGATGCCATGAATGGGACGCCGTTTGCCAGACGAACGACAGTCTCAACGACTGCATCCGGCAACGGTCCTGCCATGGTTTCGATCAGACGGCGAATATCCCTGGCATCGAGTGGTCCGAGCTGGATGTGCAGGTCCGGAGTCAATTTCCTCAAGGGGTGATCGTACGGGATTTCTTCTGTTCGGAAGGCCAGCAGAAGTTGAACGTGCCGGCCGTATATGCTTTTTCCTGAACGGGAAATCTGCCAGTGCTGGATCAGCTTTGAAACAATGTCTGATGCCCATTGGCAGTCGTCCAGAATGATCAACGCAGGATGATCATCAGAGCCCATCGCATCAAACAGATGCACCACGGCGCTGAGCGTACGCGATTCACCGAGGTGAATACTTGGTTCCTGGTTCGGATTCGCCTCTGGAAACATCCTTGCCAGTTGCGGCAACGCTGTCGCAATCACGTCGCATTGCTCGTTCAGCGTTGCGATAATCTGTTCGCGAAGCTCTGGGCGTTTTTCACTGACTTCAAGGAGACCTTCTGTGATGCCGTCAAAAATCTCGTAAGATTGCTGGGCAGAGTCGGGTTTTGCCTGACTCCGAAACACAGTGAGACCGGCTTGCGTTGCACGCTGGGCAAACTCTGTCAGAAGTCGTGATTTTCCGTAGCCAGACTCTCCTTCCAGAAAAGCGATATCGGCTGACCCGCTCAGTGTGTTACGGATTACAGTATCAAGCTGGTCAAGCTCTTGAGTTCTTGCGATAAACGCAGGCCGCAGTAGCGAGCGACGATAATCCTTGGCGCCGACAGTCAAGTCCGGATCAGAGTCGCCGTCTTTGAGTGCCATCAGCAGCGAGTCGATATCTGCTGCCATCGCTTCCAGAGACTGATATCGACCGCGTTGTTCTCTGCACAACGCGCGGTCCAGTATTTCTTCCAAAACACGTGGGACGGCGATTCCGTGCTCGCGTAGTCTGGAAAATGGATGAGTTGCCTGCTGGAGAAGCAGTTTGTTGAGTGTTCGCGCGGTGTAGGGAGTTTTTCCGCTGAGCGTCCAGTACAGCAGACACCCGACAGAATAGATGTTGGAGAGTTCGGAAAAGGGCTCGTTGATCACCCCGTTCATCTCTGGAGGCTGGAACTGTGCTAATTCCAGCAGGCTCCAGTCAGAAAGATGCACTCCATGAATTGCGTGAACCGGATCATAGGTGTCCAGCCCCATCAGTTGAACTTCCCCAACACCGGGGCCAGTCCTAATTAAAACATGATTGGGCAACAGCGATCGCGGTGTTAATCCGTTGCGATGGAGCCTGATAAGCGAGTTAAGCAACTGGCCAGTAGTATCTAAGGCATCGATCAGATCGAACGGCCCGGTGGAATGTAACCGTTGTTGAAGTGTCTCTTTGTTCTCCGCGTCGAAAACCATCCAGAAGCGTTCGTCGGCCTGACCTGTATAGATCAGCTTTGCAACATTGGGATGGTGAATCTGCTCCAGAATCTTCGCTTCATGTTCGAGTTGAAGCAGCGAACCCGGTGCTAATAAAGGGATTTCGACAGACCGAATTAGTATGGACCGGCCAGTTTGAAGATCAATCCCAAACGAAGTGTCGTTAAGAGTCGACGCACCAACCGCTTGCAATGGCTGAAAACGACCAGCCACTCGCGTTCCGGGAAGCGAGTGCGGCAGCATGCTGGAGATGGTTTCTCCAACGTTCTCTGGATGTGATCCAACTGGATTCATCTCTGGAAGCCAACCGATGTTTCTGACTCTGGTGTTAATGCCTTGAGGGCGAATATCGACTTCGAGTGGCTTTCTGCCTGGCGGTCGGGGAATTTCCTTGGTTGTGGTGGGGAAAAGTCTGTTCGGCAGGTGGGGCCCGTCGTTTACTGAGCGACGTCTGAATTTCGGCGATGTTGACGTAATCAGACATCCTCTCTTCTTAACTGCTAGCACGTGGAAAGCAGGCAGGTCCCTTCACTTTCTGAATCTGCTGCGTTTGTTGTTCTCCTCTCACCTCTTGTGTGAGTAAACAGCATAAGCACTTCATCTTCACTATTCTCTATAACCGGTACAATGAGGATAATTCGTACAAAAATAACACACCGAATAATCGTCTTAATGTTGACATACGGAATAATCGCGTCATCCTGATCTTCGTGTGCGGGCTATTTCGAGGTTTACGGTGCTTCACATATCAACCTGACGAGATCGATTAATGACTTCACATCCAGTGGCTCACTGCGTTTTTGATGTTGAGAGTTTCTTTAATGTGCAGGTGCGTCAGTTCACTGACGCAATGGCGAGTCTGGAACGTCGGATTCCACGTTCGAAAGTGCCCGAGACCGATGAGTTCCTCACCGAGTTGACAGCCGCTATTCACAAGTCGCGTCAGGACTGTCGTGAGGCCGAAGAAGCGATCGGAGACGACAAGCAGCTCTTGAACGAAGTCCAGGCAAGATTCCGCAAGGAAATCGCGTTCTGGTTTGACCAGAGCTGGTTTATGCAGCGTGCAAAAGCAAAGCCACGTGGGTATCCCGGTGATTTCGAGATGCTGACGGCCATCTATGAAGGGAAGACGAAAACCCTCGGATTTGGGGGATATCTGGACCTGTACTTCCTGGGAACTGATCTGGCTCGCGCTGTCTGCGGGCGTCTCGATGCCGTTCAGAAATTCCTGGTTCGTGAAGTGCTGAAGCGGTCAGTCAACGTCTCCATTCTTAACGTCGCGTCAGGTCCGGGACGTGAGTATTCACATGGGCTCGAAGTCGGGGAGATGGTGAATCTGACCTGTGTTGATACCGATCAGCAGGCACTTCAATATCTTCAGGATCACATTGATCCACAGGTTGCAGGTTCGATCGATCTGAACTGTGTTTGCTATAACGCTTTGAAGATGTCTTCAGCGAAGGCCAACATCGAAAACTTCGGTCGACCGGACATGATCTACAGCGTCGGTCTGTGCGATTACATTCCAGACCGATACTTGATCCGTATTCTCAATGGCTGGCGTGAGTCTGTTGCTGAGAATGGAATTGTTTATGTCGCATTCAAAGACGATCCTCGCTATCACGCTGCAGAATACCAGTGGCATGTTGACTGGCACTTCTATCGTCGGGTCGAAGCAGATTGCGTTCGACTGTTCGCGGAAGCTGGTTATGACGTTGATGACATGACAATGTTCCGAGACTCAACCGGCATCATCATGAACTTTGTCTTCCGCATTAAGACCGGAACTCAGCAGCGTGTCGATCAGGCAGAAACCTTGCGAGGGCCACACCGCCGCCGTCAATCCGAGGCAGAGTTTGCCCCAGCTGAGCCTGAATCTTCAGAGATGGAGTAAGTGGAACGATCGGTTGCCATCCGCATAGATTGTGAGTTGGACTTGGCGACCGAATTGGTCTGAATTTGTTAACCCGCGGCGGGAGTCTGGTATTCAGGCTCCCGCCTTTTGGTTTTTCTATTCGGTGGTGAGATGTGTCCCAATGACCTCGCCTCAGAACGATCTGAACGAGTTATTACCTGACCAGGCTCAGATGTATTAGAAATCGGCATCTCAAGAAGTTGATGCGGCGTTTCAAATCAACGGGTGACGATTTGCCCTCGTGCAGCACTTCGCAAGAAAGTACAGTTGAATTGCCACGGCGCAGTGAGCTACTCGACTTCCTGAAGTCTCGCTTGTTTGGTCCGTGAAATAAGTTGAGTGGGCCCGTTCAGACCTTCGATTAATTGTAAGGCGAAAATCACTTTTATTTGGTAACGTTGATCACCATGAAAAGCCCTTATCGTCAAAAATCTGAACTGTCCGGAATGTCTCAAGATGATGACTCTCTCGGCTCTCAACATGATCTGACGAATTCCCGCATTCGTTATATGATGACGATTTACAGATTTGCATCGATCGGATTGCTGCTGTTGCTGCTAGCCGCGATCGGTGTGGTGGGTGGGATCGGTGGGATTCAACCGTCGATTGGCCAGGATATTGCTCCACCTGGCAAAGCCATCCCGAGTGTTGAGGCAATCAATCGTCAGGAACTGCGAGGGCGCGTCGGTCAGACGATCGTTGTCATTGGTGATGTCTCTCGCGTCGGGAAATCGGCTGGTGGGAACCGCTTCATCAATTTCGATGGAAATCCAGAACTCACCATCTTCATCTCATCTGAGGATGTGGAAAAATTTGGCCCTGAAACTCCAGAACGGCTTTATTCCGACAAGACAATTGCTGTCACTGGATTGCTCGAACGATTCAAAGGGCAATTGCAGATTCGGGCGAGACAACCCGGCGCGATTGGCGTTGTTGCGAAGCCTTCATTTCCTCCCCCGACAGGGCCTCGTCCAGACCTGCCCCCTCCGTTTGCTTTGAAACAAGTTGGAAGAGATGTGTGGGTGAGTCCGGAAGGGTTACGCTATGCAGGTCGCGATCCGGATGGGTTGACCCGTAAGGATCATGTGTTGCGGCATTCAATGGATATTCCCGATCGTGACGGGCCACATGGCGTCTTTGATGGTGGTCCTGATCATACGTTTGCCTGGATTGACCTCGCATGGCAGGCGGTGAAGGCACAGAAGATGAAGCCAGAGACCGTTGGAGAGCGGGACACCTACACCGTATCGATTGGCCGCCGCATCGGGTATCTAGGCGGCCGAACCGGTGCCGAGAAAAATCATCCTCCGCTGAAGCGGATCTTTATTGTTGTCCGAAGCGGAACGTCCGACGTCATCACTGCGTTTCCCAAATAGACTGAGTCGGTCTATTCTCGGGTCGCGCAGAAGCTTCCCTGATGGGGGATCGCCTGAAATCAGCTCGACAGGAGAGAAGCTGAATCCCGCGTGCCAGATCCGTTGCATGATTTCTGGAAATGCTTTCGTTTCTGATGTCCTCGGGCTGTCCCCCCGGAAATTGGTTGTCTGCCTGTCGTTCTCTGTATGAAGTTTGAAATATGACGAGTCCATCAAAGCCGCTTCATTTCGGTGCATGTCCGCTCTGCGAACAAGGACAGATCCGCCCTGCCCGTTGCAGTGAATGCAGCGAATGGGTTGCGCTGTGCGATGAGTGCGAAGCTGTCTGGTCAGACCCTCGCGCATTTCTGAATTCGAAGCCGTCCAGCCAGCATCCCCGATGTCCACACTGTTCTAAAGATGTGGACAAATGGACTTATCCGACGCTGAAGCAACTGCAGAGATACGGTCTTGAGAATCTTGTGCGGTAGTTGCCTCTCGAAGTCGCTTACTCCCAATCGACGGCAATCTTCTTCGCCGCTGCAAGCTGCTTAATTGTGTCGGCGATGGATCGATGAAGCGGAATCCCGGATGCCTGGGATTCTTGATGGCAAGTAAGGCTTCGGTCGCCGGGGATTCGCACTGGTTCTGTTTTGGAGATTGGGGGGAGTGCCCGAATCTTCTCCAGCGTCTGAACGATCTCTGATTGGAATTTGTCGACGTTACAGAATTTGGCCGGGTCCAAAGCCAGAAAGAAGTGCTGGGAATCTTCAGAATCGGTCGGGCGTGTTTTGTGTAATGGAAGCCATCCGTTGCAGAGTGGACCGGCGAGAATCGAACACAGCATCGATAACCCGAACCCGAGTGATCCTCCGGCTGGTAACATTGCAACCGCTTCGCTCAACTGCCGGACAGGATGTTGGTTGGCGTCGATCAAAATTCCTTCTGGAACCTGTAATCCATATCGTTCCAGGAGTGCAAGCTTCCCCCAGGACTCACTCCCACACGCACTGTCAAAGACAATGGGAGGATAATCCTTGAGTGGAACACTGTAGGCGAATGCACAGTTTCCTACGGCTCCCAGCATGGTTCCCGGAGCTGTCACAGTGGCTCCGCCTGTGCTTGTGAGGCAAATGCCGATGACATTCTGGGCCGCCATCAGCCGCACATAGACTTCCGCAGCGCCCAGTGTTTGCGAGTTTCCAATAGCGACGACGCCGACTCCGTGTTCTTTCGCTTTCGCGACAGCAAGTTCGGCTCCCTGAGTTGCTGCTAACGTGCCAATGGTGCGGCTTCCATCGAGCGTCGCAAAACAGGGGGCGTCGGTATTCGTCAGCACTTTCCCACGCGGGTCAATGTTTCCTTGCTCGATCGCATCAATAACGCGACTGACAAGAATGACCCCATGGGCTTTCTTGCCGTACAGGTCAGCTTCAACAAGTCGAGCCGCCGCGACTTTCGCGTCAAAGCGGAACACACTGTGCTTCACCAGCAACTGCTCGATGACATTATGAAGAGTTGCCGCCGGGATGCGAACTTCCTGCTCGGGAATCGACGGATAATCAACTGAAGTGTCCATGCTCGTTTCCCCTGTCCCGTGTGTTTAGCAAAGTGGAAGTGCCTGATCGTAATTTGCCTGACAACTGCTGAGTCGATAGGAATCAGGTCTGAACTGCCCTTCAGTCGCGTCTGCTGGTGAGTCTCGCTGGTGCGTATCTTAGTCCAGCGGGATGCAGACATTCGAGTCGGAAACAAGATGTCGCCGACGTTTTTATGATCGACGTGTTTTATATGCAGGAGCAAGCTGAGGTAATCGGGCTCGACAGTTCAGAATCTGATCAGCCAACCTCCCTGTCCGTGGTTCAGCTGTAATGGTCGTTCGCAGAATGTGGATTTTATCTGATTTCAGGCTTGTACTGAGATCATCCAGCGTCGATGCCAGCTCTTCAAGAAAAATCTGCAGCTCTGCAGGTGTCAGATCATGTCGCAGCAGAAGAGACTCTGTCTGAGATCGCTGACGCTGAAGACGGGCCAAGGTCGTTCCCTGTGTGCGATACAGGTATCCATTTACATACGCTCGGATCAGGAGATTGCTTCCATCGAACTGATAGACCTGTTCCGGTGTGACGTACAGGGAGAAACGGCCGTCGCTGCGAATCCCCGCCACGCATGGGACTGCGCGCCCCTCAAGGTTCAGTTCCCACCGTGATTCGAACCGAGTTAACTCTTCGTAAAGATCCTCACGGTCGGATTCGTTGCGAGCCATTGTCTAAACCGTTTGTGTTGATTGGTTTGGCGGACCTGATCGAGTCTGGAATTCAATTTGAGGAGGGATCTGGTCCGAGGTCAAACTGAATGATATTGTAAAATTGTTACCGGCTGGGCAGTTTCCAAAATCTGGTTTAAGAGTTTGAAAAAACAGTTGCAAGCAGGCCAATGAGCCGACAGGTCGTGTTCGGGAATGTGTCAGAACAGAGTGGTCACACCACATGGAATCGCGAGCACTGGATGTTGACTGATCAACACGGAAATCGTTCACTTTCCAAAGCGGCGTTATTCCCGAGTTTCCCTGCATCCTCAGGTGAGATTCCGGTTCTTGATACAGAACGCGCAGAAATCGTTTCTCGTCGGCATCTGCAACTGGTGGATAACCTGAAGCAGGAAATGCTGGATGCTTTGCTCATTGAAGATCCAACCAATTTCGCATGGTTGACCTGTGGGGGAGATAGCTCCCGGAAAGGGAACGCTCACCGCCCTGTGGCCGCGATTCTGGTCACCCCTGAGGCGAGAGTTGTCCTATGCAATAACATTGATTCCGGCGAGATTTTCGATCGTGAACTGATGGGGCTCGGGTTTCAGTTGAAAGAACGCCCGTGGACCGAAGACGTCGCGATTCTGCGATCCGATATTTGCCGTGGACGGAAAGTCGCCGTTGATCGGGCATCGGTGGGGAGAGAAGGAAGCGTTGTTGATCTCGCATCGTTTCGTATGGAACTGGCGGAGCGTGAACAGCAGTTGCTTCGTGACCTGAGTGTTGAAGTGACTCATGCGGTTGAAGCAACGGCCAGAAATTTTGAACTGGGGGCAACCGAATCGGAAATCGCTGGCCACCTTGCACACCGTTTGTTGAGACGTCAGATCGAACCTGTGAACCTGCAGGTCATGGCCGATGCTCAAGGGTGGCGATATCGACATTGGAGTTACGGGACCGATCGTGTCGAGCGACACTGCGTAATATCCGCTGTCGGACGCCGTCACGGGTTGCATGCTGGTGTGACACGTACGGTTGCCATCGGCGGACGGTCCGAAGAGTTGGAGAATGTTCACCGTCTCGCAACGCTGGTTCAGGCGACAGGTATGTACTTCACGCAACCCGGCTGGACAGTGGAGGAAACATGGAAGCGAGTCGCCCGAATCTATGAAAAGTTTGATGTCCCGGATGAATGGCGTTGTGCAGAACAGGCTGAAGTCATCGGGTACAGCCAGAGTGAATTGCTGATCACACCCATTTCTCAATCGAAGTTTCGCACGGGAATGGCGGTCTTCTGGCACCCTAGTGTCCGGACTTCGCTGGTGGGGGATACGATGCTGATTACCGGAAAGGGTGGCGAAATCCTGACCCGGTCCACAAACTGGCCGTCAATCGGAATTCAAGTGAAAGACGTCACGATTGAGCGTCCCGGCATTTTGATCCGTGAGTGAATCTCCCAGGTCGCTCTATCAAAGAGTTTCTTTGGTGTTCTCCTCACCGCTGCTGGGCGGTCATAAGAGAGAGCGATACGGTCTCGTCTAGATCACCTTACGAAATCATTCCCACACTTCCGCCACGCGGCGAGTTGCGTTTCATCAACCGAAACGGCCGCTGCGCGGGCACTCGGTAGAGCAATCTGCTCTAACGCGAGAATAGACGCTTCCAGCGGGCGTCTGGATCACTCTTCTGCGGAGCTTCGCGTTCTGACTCCTGAGGGGGGTGCTGTTGAGCAGCAGCCCTTTTGATTTCCAGTTCAAGCTGGTGTTTCTGCTGAGAAAGTTTGGCGCGTTCTCGTGTGAGATTCGCTCGTTCCAGTGCGTTTGCAATCTCTGCCTGACGGAGCTGGCTTTTCAGAGTGGATTCCAGAAGTTCCAGGTGGTTGCGATAATTGTCTGGCGCAAACTGCAACTGATCCCAATCTACGGGGAACAGTTTGGTTGTTTCCAAGTTTCTGACATGTGCAATCAGGTGCTGAATGTAGTTATCCCTGCTTTCGACCGCAGCCAGGAGTGACGCGAGATTCTCGGTCTCCGTCACAGGCTTGGGAGCGGGAACATCATCCTGAAAGAACAGGTCTTCCAGCGCCGGGAAGTTGTCTGAGTAAGCTGGCAGTGCTTCCGTTGACCTGTTCGCTGACTTCGATGAAACCGAAGGGACGTTGTCATTTTCAGGAGACGCGTTGAGCAGTCGTTCCTTTGTTGCCGTCCAGAACTGATCCAAGGACGCAGCTGAGTGTTGCTGAACAGATGGGGGTGTGGCGACGACGGATCTTTCCGACATCATCTCCAGCAGTCTGGCAATTCCCGTTTCAACCCGGTCCAACTGATCCAGCGGATCGCGTTCATCAACGCTGTCCAACAGTTTGTTGAGGCGTGAGGTGAGGTCGCTGCTTGTGGAGGGAGCCTGCTTTTCCACCGCTGCGTGTTGAGTACGATCTGCCCCAGCGCGTCGTAATCGATCAAGTCGATCTACGGCCATTTCAAGCTGATTGGTTAATACCGCAATCAGTGAATCTTTTTCAGCAAGCTGTTCTTCGAGCTCAACGGGTTGGCTCGTCGGAAGTTTCATTGATCAGTTCCACCTGCAGTGGAATGTACTTTTGCCCCATTCACACTCGGATTGGTTTTCCTACTCCCGTAATTCTAGTTCAGAATTTACCGCTTGGTCGAATTATGTCCCGGTGTTTTCTTAAAGGGACGGGGAATTTCCCAGCATTTTCCGGTTGCGTTCAGGCCGAACTTTTGAATCGAATATTCGGATAAGCAAAGACTGGACCGGTTCAGGCACGCATAAGACCGCAGCACGATCCGATTTGAGAGATGATGAGTACGACGAATCGGAACCAGGCCAGGCTGGCAATCAGGCCAGGCTGGCTATGTCGTTGGTTTCGATAAATGTCGTTGTGGTGGTCCTGAGGATTGGCACAATTACTCTATGGCATCACCCGGTCAGTGCTGGGTGATGCCCTTGGTTCGGAACTCTGACGAGTGCTCAATTGGTTATACAGTTGGCGTTGCAGCCAAAACGATGTCGGCGAAGTTTTGCAGAATTCGCAAGCCCACGCTCTGGCTCTTCTCCGGGTGGAATTGAGTTGCGTAGACATTTCCCAGACTGACTGCGGCCGCAAATCGTTGGTGCCCATGCTGGGTCGTGGCAATGATGACCTCGTTGTCGACGGGACTGACGTGATAACTGTGCACGAAGTAGACGTAATCTCCGTTATGGAGCCCGTTCAGCAACGGATTTGGGCGTTCAATCTGCAAGGAATTCCAGCCCATGTGAGGAATTTTCAGCCCAGGTTCAGAATGAAATCGAACCACTTCTCCGGGAATGATTCCCAGACCGGCATAGTCCCCATCTTCGTAACTGCGATCGAACAACAATTGTTGTCCCAGGCAAATTCCCATCAGCGGTTTGTCAGAAGCGACGTAATCGTAAATCGCCGAGACGAAATCCTGACGTTTCAACTCAGAAATCGCATCCCGAAATGCGCCGACACCGGGCAGAATGACGCCATCGCATCCCTGTAACTCATGAGGGGAAGTGAGAATCACGGCAGGAACGTTCAGTTTCTCGAACGCCTTCTGCACACTGCGAAGATTTCCCATTCCGTAGTCAATGATTCCAATCATTCCACTCTCCACTGCTCGATCACAGTTTGCGCAAACACAGTTTACGGTTGTCAGTCCACTGTCGCCACACACGTTTTTCATTCATGGCTGACCACCCTGTGACTGTTGGCGCAGGCACATCATAGTTCAAACCATTCTCGCGTCGAAGATTGCTGCCGAATTTCGCGGTGGCCCCACTGAAATCCTGAGCAAAGTCTGAAAGCTGTCAGCCAGAAGGCTTCGAACTACCGGGAATTTGCATGACACTGCTGGAAACGGAATGATTGTCTCATTGACGACGAGGTTCGGTCCAGACCTGATGAATTTTTCTCGCGGTAAGACTTTTCGATGATTGTGTAAAAAATGGTGTAGAACCGTTTCCTCAAGAAATCCTGTTTCCACTTGCTTGACCAGACTGCAGCACTTCAAAATTGAATTTGGCTGGCGACGATCCAAAATGGGACCTGATGGAAAGTGATGTCAGAGCAGTATTTCAAACGCTATCGAATGGAACTCGATTTTCGGGTGACAGATGTCGAACGCGCCAGACTGCCGGAGGGGTTTGTCTGGCAGGCGTGGAGTCCGCGACTCGTTCAGTTCCATGCGCTGGTGAAATACGAATGTTTTCGGGGGGAAATGGATCTGGAGTTGTTTCCGACTTTACGAAGTCGTACCGGATGCGAAGAACTGATGCGAGCCATCTGTGCCCATTCCCGGTTTCTTCCCAAAGCAACATGGTTGATCGAGTATGAAGGGGGCGATTCGCTGGTTCCTGTTGGTGTTGGAACAATTCAGGGATTGACCCAGGATTCCCGATGCGGCGCGATCCAGAATGTGGGCGTTGTTGCGGAGTTTCGAAATCGGGGGCTGGGGCGTGCTCTTGTGGTGAAGGCATTGCGGGGATTTCGCAGTGCCGGAATGGAGCGGGTGACGTTGGATGTTACCGCACATAACACTTCTGCTGTTGAACTTTACCGCTCGATCGGATTTCAGGTGATCAGCACTTCGTATCGGCCCGTCTATTCACCGATTTAGAGCCGTTTGCTCTACCGAGTGCCCGCACAGCGGCCGTTTCGATAGATGAGACACAACTTGCCGCGTGGCGGAAGCGTGGAAATGATTTCGCAAGGTGATCTAGACCGTTTCGGTTGCTCCGGTCGCGAGTGCGGCAATCTTCTTCACTGCGAAAGACTGAATAGAAAAGAGGCCTTCACATCATTAAGAAACGTGAAGGCCTCTTCGTTTCAACTTGCCACTTTGAGTCAATTCCGCTCGGGAACGGATCTCTCAACTATCTCAGCCAGGTCAAATCGACCTTCTGGTTGTTGAGCGGGTGGTCTGCAGCAATTGTATGCAGATGCAGGCCGATTCCCCCTGCCTTCAGTTGAGCAAGAACCCAACCATTAGGAAGTTCTGGATTGAACACGTAAGCGACTGGCGGCAGATTGACGAGGTGAATTCCATCTTTCTGTTCAATGTTCCAGCGATGGCTGTGCCCATAGAAGAAGGCTTTCACCTGCTTCCGGGATTTCAGCAATTCATAGAATTCACTGGTGTCCTGGATCCCTCCCCAGACTTTGCCTGCTTCTGGTGGAACGAATTGCATGTTGTGATGTGCGAAGACAATGACTGACTTGTCTTTGCGTGCATCCAGAGTCTCGGCGAGCCACTTCAACTGCGTTTCACCGATTTCCCCGGTAACGACATTGACTGCTTTCTGCGTATCGAGAAGCACGATGTCTGCAAATGGAGTTTCGATGACGCTGATGAGTTTGCCTGACACAGGTGGTGCTGCAGAACGCTGGTCTGCAAATGAAGCGTACAACGGTTCGTGATCGTCGTGATTGCCCATCAACAGATGCAGCGGAATGCCTCCCTTTCTGACAGGTTCCAGACCTTTAGCGAGCATCTGATAATCGCCGGGAAGCCCACGGTTGTAGGCACAGTCCCCATTCACAATCAGCCCCGCAGGTTTACGGGCGAGTTTGCCGATCTCCTGAACCACCTGATTCAGGTTGTCGGTCATATTCACGTTGCGAGCGATTGTGGCAGGGTTCGCGTCGATGTGCGTGTCTGAAAGAAATGCGAATAGATTGGGATCGCTTCCTTCAGCTGACCACCCTTGCCTGCAGACCATAAGCCCGGCCATTGCGGCGGAACTGCGGATCAGAAAAGAACGGCGGGTCATCGGGGGAACATGAATCGGCATACTGTGTTGCTCCAGCAGTGACGTAAGGGAAATCTGCAAACAGAGTGGCAGCGATTTCCTCCTCAGTCTAAGCAAATAGTCTGGGGAATTGGGAGTCTGCAGTATTAACTTGGTGTTAACTTGCGTCTGCCGGAACTTCCTGAACGTCCGTCCGCTTCAAAGGACGCTGCAGCACTGCACGCCATGTGAAGGACTGTCCCGGGTGAGGCTGTCGACTCTCAATGATGAAACTCAGCAGCCAGGCGGTGAGGACTGTCGTCAGCAGTGGAAGTGCAACTGAGAGGAGAATGGTGGGGCCGACGGTTGTTTGAAAAATCTGTTTCCCCCAACTCCACAACACCGAAACTGTCAGGCCGACGACAATCGCCACGGATACCGATCTTGCGGTGCATCGAGGAAGAAACATGCCGATGATGAACAGAGCCGCGAGTGGTCCGACAAACATGTTGAAAAACTTGGGCATCAGATCAAAAATGGTCATCTCACCGTTTAATGCCAGGTAAGCCACGAACCCGGCATTGATCGTCACGATCAGCGTGATCAGGATGCAGAGCATTCGGACGAACAGAAGAGAGGGCTCTTTCTTGCCTAGTCGTTCGTTTCTCTTGGAGAGCAGGTCTGTTGACGTCACTGCGGTGATGGAATTCACGCCGGCTTCGAGTGTCTGGATGGCATCACAAAGGAAAGCCGAAATGATCAGACCTGCACAACCAGCCGGTAGCTGATTGCTGAGAAAGTGTGGAAAGAGTTTGTCTGCAGAATTAATCGCAGTCCATCCCTCGGGCAGTAACTGAGGGTTCTTTGAATAGAACGCCAGCAGTGCAAAGCCGCACGTTGCGAGCAGACTCACCATGAAGATATCGGTTCCGATATTGATGAAGTAGCTTCTCCGCGCGGATGAAATTGACTCCGTGGAAAAATACCGTTGAAGGACAACCTGATCTGAGCAATGTGTGCTGATCGTCCAGAAAAAATGGTTAATCATCGCGGTGATAATCGTCACCCGAATTGTTAAATCCAAGCTGAACAGAGGGGGTGTCTTATGATGTGACGCTTCTGATTTTGTCATGGTCCACCAGTCAACCGGCCCGGTTCCGGTTGAGTACATGACAGAAAGAATGACCATGAACGCTCCGGAAACCAGCAGCAGACATTGCAAAACGTCCGTCCAGATGACTGCCTGAATTCCGCCGACCACGCTATAGACTGCGGCGATGACTCCGATGATTGCCATCCACCAGTAAAGGTCTGGGCCGGGGAGGAACTCAAGGTCAGGTCCCTTGACTCGGTCGAGTGCCATCGACGCGGCGAAGATGACCATGCTCATCCAGCCGAGACGTAGCAGGATGAAAAGACACGCGCCTGCAATTCGGATCGAAGAGTTAAATCGCAGTTCGAGGTAACTGTAAGCGCTGGTTAACTCCAGACGCATATAGAACGGAATCCAGAGTCTGGTGACGACGTAAGCGGAGAGAGGAACGGAAAGATAGCCGCAGAAGAACCAGACTCCGTGTTTAACAACTTCTCCCGGTGAGCCGAGATAAGTCAGTGTCGAAAACAGTGTCGCCAGAATACTCAAGCCGACGGCGAACCAGGGAACGCGTCGACCGCCAACAAAGAAGTCTTCCGAGGAATGTTGTTTGCTGCCAAACCAGAGTGCAATGCCGAAAGTTGTCAGCAGATAGAGGACGATGGCCGCGTAATCAAACTGCGACAGGCTGGATTGCAATGTGAGTTCAGCTTCAGACATCGGGTATTGTCGGCTTTCTGTTGTCACTGCCAGTAGAGTTAAACCGATCAAGTCGAATTCGCCTCACACTAGAGCAGTCTGCTCTACCAAGTGCCCGCGCAGCGGCCATTTCGATTGATGAAATGCAACTCGCCGCGTGGCGGAAGTGTGGAAATCATTTCGCAAGGTGCTCTCGGTCCATGCAGGGCATCTCGATTCGGGTCGGGGACGTCGAGTTTTACGCCATATTAAAGAATACTGATTCGATGGGAACTCTGTCACATCATTGATCGAAGAAAACTTTGAATCATTTGCTGGCAGCTCATCACAATATGGCGGCCTGTGCCGAACTCAAGATGTTCTGATAGAAGCTCACTTGCAGTTGAAGAGAACCGCCTCTTCAACTGCAAGTGGAACTGACTGCGATGCAAAATGTTACTTCTCGTCTCCATACAGCCAGGCGAGATCAAATCGCGTGATGTCCGTGACGGTCAGCCCATTCGGAACTCGCTTACCGGCACAGTGACCAACCAGCACGCTGTCGCCAACGAAGTCGATGGCCATATAGCAGTACCATCGTTCTGGATCTGTATAGAGCGGTTTTGTCTTCTCCCAGGTTTTGCCTTCGTCCTTTGAAATCGCAACCGAAAGCGGAGTGCGGAAATTCTTCAGTTCCGGGGCAATGTTGGCGTGATCATTCCAGACCAGCAGAAGATCCCCTGTGGAAGGAATACGCTCGATACTGGCAGGTGACAAAGGAGACTTGATGTCAGATTCAACTGCTGGAGTCCAGGTATCTCCCCCATCTTCGGAGTAGCTCAACATCTGGCAACCGGCGCTGGCGCGAATAAACATCATCACCCGGCCGTCTTTCAGTTCGACAACCCCAGGCTCCTGAGTCGTCACACGTTTGCCGGCAGCGTTGAACGTTTTGAGGACTGACTTGCTGCGGCGCCATGTTGCGCCATTATCGTCGGAGAAGTAGCACATCAGTTCTCCGGCCCAGTCCGCTTTGGTTTCGGTCGCTCGCTGGTGAAGGCAAACTGGCAGCAAGATTCGCCCGGATTTCAACTGAATCGCCCGGTTGTTGTTCAAAACATAGTAGCCGACTTCATCGGTGATACATTCAGTTGGTGGTCCCCAGGTTGCCCCTTCATCTGTGGAAATTCTCATGATGGGGCGACAATCTGTCAGTGAATGTTTGCGAAGATAGAACAGTGCAATCCGTCCATCCTGTAGTCGCAGCAACGAAACGGACATCACATTCAGCCCGTCATCGCTTTTAATGACAACACGTTCGCTGTCTGACCAGGTTTTGCCGCCATCGGTTGAAATACGTTCACGGAGATCAGCCGAGTCGTGGTCCCCTCCTTTGCCGGTTGTGAAGTGAGAGTAAATGAACAGGATTCTGCCGTCATTCAGTTGAATGAAATCCCCTTCGCTGTTGCGCGAGTTGTTCTTACCCGGCTCAAGATGAAGAACCACTTTCGGGCCTGACGCCGTTGCTGTCTTCTCTTCTGCCTTGGTCGTGTTTTTCAACAAACTTTGTGCCGCACGAACGGTGACGTCGAGTGTGCTGTCATCGAGTAATGTTACCAACAGCGGGCGAGCTTCTTCCAGATTGGCCTCGCCGGCGAAGTAGGCGGCATCTGTTCGAATGGCAGGATTGGGACTTTTCAGATTTTTCAGCAATGCCTGTTGGCCGGACTGATCACCAATCACTGCGAGCGCATGCTCGAAATAGGCGCGAACCGCTTCGTCCTGAATCGTCTGCTTGCGATCTGTTAAAGCCGGGATGTCGGATTGGTCGCCGATGGCACCAAGAATCCATGCGGCAATTCGGGCGTTGTTCTCATCAGTGCTTTTCACCTGTGCCCGAATGCGTTCGATCGCTCCCGGCTCGCCATGACGTGCCAGGGCTGCAGCGGCCATCAATGCTGCAATCGGCTGCTGAGCATTATTCATCGCGGCACGCAGCAGTGTTCGGTCTCCGACTTCGCTGACCTTGTAAAGTGACTCACAGGCGTGAGTGTGCCCGAATGAATCGCTGTCTGCGAGGATCTTCAGTAACACCGTTGTCTGTTCACGGTCACCTGTACGAACCAGCTCACGGGCGATTCCACATTGCTGGCGTTTATCATATCCCGGGGCAGAAAGTTTGGGGGTCAGAAGCTCGCGAACCTCATTGTGTGCCCCCGCCAGTGACAGCGCCTCTGCGGCATGCATTGCTGGCCAAAACTCATCACTTTTGACTGCCTTGCGAAGGATTGCAAAGCACTTTTCTTTGGTCGCGTCGTTAATTCCGCTCTCCCTGCTGCTTGTCGATTCAGCGAGGACCGACGTGGCCGGATACCAGGAGGCAGTCACCATCACCAGACAATGTGCAAACTTCCTCAGTGTAATCATTGTTGGTCCTTCGGCTGAAAATAAGATTGATTGAAATTTATCGTTGTTAAAGCGGTGACTCTTCTGCAAATAAAGGATGACTCTGAGTTCAAGCTCATTTGCTGATCATAGGGTGAGAGGTGTTTGAAGTTAAACTGTGACAGATGAATCTGTGGTGAGTGCCTTTCGAACAATCGGGATGTTCAGAAACAGCTCTCGTTGTTCCGGAGTGAGCGGCCGGAATGGAGCCGGTGCGACATTGCCAGGAATTCCACGCTCTTTCAGGAGTTCTGCCGCGCTGGAAAATAAAGGAGCCGGAAAATTGATCAGACAGTCCAATAGAGCGGCGATATCACGTTGGACTTCTTCAACGGTTCCCCAGTCACTGGTCTCGGCCGCGTTGATCATGCGTTTCATCCAGTGAGGGACGAGGCCAAAGATCCCATCAAGGTGCTCTTTGACGCCGGATCGCAACAGCATGTCCATCAAAAGTGGTTGCGCGATGATGACACGAAAATGATCGAGCAACGTATCAAGCAACGGTCGTGATGTGGAGAACTGATCCGAACATTTGATCCCGTGAATGTTTGGGTGCTGAGCAAGACGTCGAACCGTGTCGACTTCAAGTTTGGTGCCTGTCATCTGTGGGAGATCGTACAGATAGAGTGGCTTTTTGCTGATGTCAGCCAGCGACTCGAAGTAATGAATCAGCTCCGGTTGTCGAAACTTGATACAGAATGGCGACAGCACGACAACGCCATCGATATCGAGATCATCGACCATTCTGATTCGATCTCGTGTGCGTGTGAAACCTGTGTCCCCCACTCCGACAAGCAACTCCGCACGCCCTGCATTGATACGAACAGATTGGTTGACCAGATCGAGCCAGGTTTTTTCTGCCAGCAGTTGCATTGCTCCCATGGTTCCACCAGCCAACAGCCCATGAATCCCGTGGGAAATCTGGTCTTCAATGTGAGCTTCCAGACCTTCGACGTGTAATTGCTCCTCTGCGTTTAACGGAGTGCAAAGTGCAGTGATCAGATGAAATTGGCTCATGGTGAAACTCAGTGCTCAAGTCGGACGCTGTCGCAGGAATGGAGCGCTCATGTTTTATGAGGGTTCAGTGCAGCCGTCAGAGTCGAAGAAATTAAAACTGTTGTGGGAATTGCTGATGCTTGAGGGAATAAGGGGAGCATTGATGGAACCACCCGCCATCGATTTCAATGGTCGTTCCAGTCAGATAGCTGAAGACAGGGTTTGCGAACATGGCGATGCAATTCCCGATTTCGTCGGGTTGTGCGTATCGCCTTAATGGAATCATGTCCTCAACAGTGTCTCGCAATTTCTGATCAATTTCAGAACTGCCGTAGCCTTTGCTGAGTTCGGTATCAATGGCTCCAAGATTTAGTGCGAGAACACGAATTCCGGACGGGCCATAGAGCGTGGAAAGCTCATAAGTCAGGGCGTCGATTCCGCCCTTCGCAGCGACATACGCCGGGCTGACTCCAGCAACAAATCGTGACTGAATACTGGAAATATTCAGAATGACTCCGTGCTTCTGAGCCTCCATGATTTCGGCACACCACCGCGACAGAAAGGCAGGTGCAGTCAGGCAGACTTGCAGCGTTTTGTTCCACGATTCAACAGAGATCGCCCGCATCGTCACGATGTCGCGCCATGCGGCATTGTTCACGAGAACGTCAATGCGGCCCCAGTGAGAGCGCGAGTCTTCAAAGAGACTTTGTGCGTAATCAAGGTCGGCCAGATCGCCTTGGCTGATCAAAACCTGACTGCCAAGTGCTTTGAGTTCCCCGGCAATTTTGCTCAAGCCAATTGGGTCGATCGACGCGATTGTCAGGTCGTAGCCAGCTTTGGCAAAGGCTCTGGCTGTTGCTGCGCCGATTCCTTGCGAAGCCCCGGTGATGACTGCCACTGGACGTTTATTCATGAACGGAATCCTGCTTCGATGTTTCAAGAATGACTGCGAGACAATCTCCTTGTTTTACAGAGGGAATCACTCGCAGCAGAAGGATCATTCCGTTTTGAATTGCGTGAACGGCGTGAGAACTGTTTCCGTCAAACCGATGAATCCAGCCAATCAGGTCTCCTGTACGGACTTCATGCTGCAATTTGACAACCGGTTCAAAGAGCCCGGCAACTTCAGCAGGGTAATTCTTTTGAAGAACACCGCTTTCATTACGTGAGTCGTGAATGATTCTGGTGACCCGATTAACAGGTGCCGGATGTGCGTACATCCCTAGCTCCGCCATCACCTGCAAACATCCGACAATGTAATCACGGACGCCGTTCGACTTTAGTCCGGTTCCCCCGCCCCACTCTGCATAGATCGCCGGGACATTGGCGTCTCGCGCAGCCGATAGAGAGCGTCCGTTCAAGGTCGGGTCGGTTCCCCAGATCAGCGGAAGATTAAAGGCCTTGGCCATCCTCTCCTGGCATTTCAGGATCTCTGGATTTGGGTGGAGCATATACCCTGTCAGAGGGACGATGTCTAATGCGAGCCCGCCGGTGTGCAGGTCGATGAGATAGTCTGATTCCTTAATGAGCTGATTGATTTCCCAGGCAATTTTCTCGGTGATCGTTCCATCTGGTTTACCGGGAAATGTTCTGGCCAGATCAAGTCCATCCGGTCCGGTGCGCTTCGCTTCAATAAAGGCGGGCTCATTTGCGATCGGAACAAACGTGATTTGCCCTTTGAGTTTGGTGACATCAATTGACTGCATGAGTTCGCGAATGGCTGCGATTGGTTCGAACTCATCACCGTGAACGCCTCCAAGAATCAGAAGGTGTTCACCTGATTGCTGACCATGAATCGTAAAAGATCTGACTGTCATACAAACGAATTCCAGGTCGGCTCTGTCTTGTTTTCTGCGAGGAGCTACAGAAGTTTTAGATAGATGAATCAGTAACTGATGAAATTACGACCGAGACTGAGGGTTACCAGGCCGTCCATCCTCCATCGATCACAAGAGACTGCCCTGTCATATAGCTGGATGCGTTACTTGCAAGGAAGACGATTGGCCCTTTGACTTCTTCTGGTGCCCCCATTCGTTTCATCGGGCTTTTGTCTTTGAGGCGTCGCACCATTTCTGGTGGTGCGTGTTCCGTGGGGAATGGCCCTGGACACAGACAGTTGACGCGAATGTTGTCTCGAGCCCAGTAAACTGCAAGGTGACGCGTCATCTGAACAACGCCTCCTTTCATTGCATGGTATGACACAGGGCTGGCCGGACAGACATCGGCGTATGCATCGGGATACGATCCAACCAATCCGTACATCGACCCGAGCAGAACGAGACTCCCGGATTTGTTTTGGGAGACAACATGGTTGCGGAACTCTCTGGCCAGAAGAAAGTAACCGGTCAGATTGTCCAGTTGTCTGCGAAACTCGTCTGCCGTCACGGTCGACCAGTCTTTGCCGAGTGCTTCGTTTCCGTTGTTAACGAGCACATCAATTCCACCTGCGAGTTGGCAGCCTTTTGCGAACCCATCCTTAATCGATGCTTCATCCATATGGTCGAGCTCGACTGCATGATGTGGAGAGTTCACAACAGGCAATAAAGCGGCAAGTGCGTTCGCCTTCTCAAGAGAGCGACTCGCCACGATGACGCTGGCGCCTGCCTCGGCCAAGGCGTGTGCCATTGCTCTGCCAAGGTGTCCGGTTGCGCCGGTGATAAACGCAACTTTTCCATCCAGTCGAAAGAGCTCCGGAATTGATTGGGCACTTTGATCGCTCAATGATCGCACTCCATTTGCCGCCACTGGTGATGCTGTTAACGAGGCATGAAACGGATCAATTTCAAATTCAAAACATTGAACACTTAGAAGTTAGTCAAGTTTAAAGTCTAACGTAAGTGATCCCGAGCCTTCAGTGATTTTGGCTGTTAATGTTGTGTTGCGGTTGTATTTGTCTGGGATGGAAACCGGTGCTTTCTGTGGAGTGGAAAGAATCTGTTCCTCGGTCATGCCTGCGGTGTTGGGAAGGGCTGAAATCTCGACTTTGACATCGCCGATCGGAACCGCATTCGCTTTGGGAGTCTGATATTTTCCCTGCGTAATTTCAGCGGAAGCTACGGGGCCTTCTGGTTGAGGAATAAACCGAATGGAACCAAATTCAATTGGGACGCCTTTGTATTGAACCGTCCCTTCCACGATGCGACGCGTTGGACCAGAATCAGATTCCCCGCATCCTGAAAGAAGCAGAAGAATCAGGAGCGAAACTCGAAGTGACTGTAACAATGTTGAATCCTTCTTCAACGTGAATACCGGATAGCTAAAACTCTGGCTTCCTTCATGCGACTGAGGCTCTGCGATTCTCGAAGCTGCTGCTTGGCAGGACCATTTCAGGAATCGCGCTGGTCAAGGATAGGTTTAGAACTCCCCGACGACTTCAGAGCCGGCGCGGGTGGCCAATGCCTGAAGTGTGCCAAGGTGCATATTCTTCGAAAGAAAATGCACTGATCCGTCAGCCATGCCAAAATGGGCGCCGCCGACGTGAAAACTTGAGAAGCCTTGAGGGCGGAAGGCGAACGTTCCTCCGCCTGGAACCGTCGTACTTCCGTTGATTCCTCTGCTCACATCAAACACGTTGTAGCCGGCATAGGTGTTGGCATTTGGGGATGTTGTTCCGTTTGATATCACCGAAGGGGCGCCAGTCACTTCACCGATTGCCAGTGTGGAACTGAGGCCATCGATGATGTCGCTGAAACGGACGCGAGAAGCAGAATAGAGAAGTCCGTTCCCATCTGATCTGGGGCGTACGTCCTCGCAAGTCCAATCTCGTGAATCGGCCACGCCACCAATGTCTGTTCTTGGCATGCGGGTGGGCCCTGTCGCCAAGGGATTGACCATCGATTCGGATTGTGGATTGCTTGGGCAAAGCAGATTGGGAACTGGTCCTAAGGTGTTGCTCGCAAAGTTTGCAGCAACATTGAGAGGATTCAGTGGTTCAAAAGTCAAGTTGTTGTAGCTGTTGGCCTGATCCATGTATGGCAGGATGTGGACACCCCATGAGAACAGGGTTCGATTTCCAGCGACAGGCCAGCAGATTCGCGAATTGGTGCCTGTTCCACCGCCGATACCGGCTCCCGGAGGGAGCGTCTTGTGGCTATCTGCATAGTTGTGCAATGCCAGAAGGGTCTGTTTGAAGTTGTTCTTGCATGTGGATCGGCGGGCAGCCTCTCGGGCTTGTTGAACGGCTGGAAGTAGAAGAGCGATGAGTATGGCAATGATTGCGATGACAACCAGCAACTCGATCAGTGTGAAACCTCGTGAGCGCGGGCGGAGTTGAGCAGGCAAAGCGTGATGCATAACAAAACCTCACTCAAAAAATGGAATTGGAAAGACAAGTCGATTGCGAATCAGAAAACGAGATATTGAAGTGCAGCTGACGTGATTTGAACTTAAATGTGTACAAAAATTTGCGGTTCAAGGTTTGGTGCGAGTTCTCTGAGAACTGCAGAGTCGTGAAATAGAACTTTCGATTCGATGAAATCGCATGTGTTGATAATGTCTTAAATGTGTACAAAGTCAACTTCGTGCTGACCACATACTTCAGGAAATATCGAAAAATACGATTGTGTGGCGGATTGCCGCTGTGGGGCTGTATGTGCGGAATTGGACCGGTTCGGTCTCTCATGTGGGCGTTTGGCGGCCTTCAAAATCTTTAGAGAGCTTCAATTCCGCTGACCACAGATGCCGCGTTAGCCGGGGACATGCTCCATGAGGATTTAATCAGTCCTCCAGAGACGATTCTCCGGGGCTGAAGGCAGACTGCATCACCTGATTGATAAGATGCAAAGTATGAGACGAATAACGAGAAAATAACGGCGAGATTCTGTACTCAGAATTCAGGCGTTGTTACGACGCGACACACTCCTCGGAAGCACTGAGAATCAGCAGGATTTCTGAATCGGGCCGGAATGTCTAAATGCACGCAACCACGTGCTATGGCATGGCGCGACGAGTTTTGCGATTGAAGAGAGTACGGCCGCCAAGGTTTCTCAGCGGCCGCACGTGTTCGTTAAAGCAACGTCGAGATGACGCGGAATTTTAGACCAGTTCTCGAAACGGTGAGGCGTTTCGAGAACGCGTCATGCAGCCTTCTCCTATCGAGCAGGCTTGTGAGTTTATTCCCTGCCGGGAAGGCTGCTGCGCGGCCACATAAGAGACCAATACGGTCTGTCTAGTCGAGGACGTTTGCCGGTTTGGCTGGTGGTTGTGGAGTCGTTGGTGCAGGTGGCTTCGGACGCGGTGGTCCGAGTTCGATCACAGGGACAGATGTTTCATAGATCCAGTTCTGAGGTTGAGCTTCCCAACCAGCCTGAACACCGTTCTGCATCAAAACTTGACGTGCAGTCAGATAGACATCGTAGCTGTCTGGTAACACGTAGAAGACCACATAGAACTGCTGAGGATTGATCGAGAGGAGTAGGCGCTTGATCGGGCTTCGATTACTCGTGATTGCTTCAGCGGGGAATCCTCTGTCTTCACGCGGAATCATGCGGAGCCGTGGCCAGCGATTATCATTGATGAAATACTCGGCAGTGAAAAAGTCATCGTCATAGCTCGGCATCTTCAAGAAATGCTTCGCAAACTCTTCCGGGTTGATCCCTGCTTGTGGATCGGTGTTGAGTTTGTAACGAATGATGATCTGCTTGCCACGGTTCTCGGCATCTTTACGGAAATCGTCGACACTCATCGGGTAGAGCTTTCCGTTGGCGCACAGCATATTGAGACGCTTTGCGTTTGGCGGAGCCGGGCGAGGATTCGGAATGCTTAAGATTTTGGGTGGGGGAGCAGCCTTGACTGGCGTCTTATCCAGGCGAGCCTGCAGGTCCGCCTTCTTGGCCAGGGCTTCGGTGATACTTGCCTGAAGTTTTTCCCGTTCGGCTTCGGCGAGCTCGATTTCCTTCATACTCGTCTCGGCCATTTTCTTGTCACTCTCGATTTTCATCGCGAATTTGTTGGCCTCTTTCTCAGTGTCGGCAAGCAATTTCTTTCTGGCCGCAATGGTGTCTTTGAGACGGTTCAGGCGTTCCTGTTCGGATGCAATATTGAATGAGTCCAGCTGAACAGTCAGCAAGTCTTTGTTTTTTGTCAGTCTCGCCAGCTTTTCCTTGGCCTCATCGACGTCCTTTTGGGTGACTGTCGAATTCTGAATGATGTGCTTGACCGTTTCCTGAACGTTCATCTGCACCATCAAAAGAACAAGAATGAGGACACCCACGACGTTTGTCATGGCGTCCATCAGGGAGTCCAGTTCCAGGTCTTCGCTAAAGTCTTTTGGACGCCGTGGCATTGGATCTTCTTTGTGTCGACAGAGTGTTCAGGTCAGGTCAAAGGGGCCCGGGCGAGATGGCTATTTCTTCTCCATGGCCTTCTTGAAATAGCTCAGATCGATTTTTCCCTTCCCGACGACCGGCAACTTTCCGTTTGGAACTTCACGGTCGGTGCAGAACTTTCGCGCTGCGTAAAACGTGTTGAGACCCTCGCTGCGAATCAAAAATACAATTGAATTTGACGGGTTGTTTACCGCCAATTCAACGAGTTTGAGGAAGTCTGGGTCGGTGGCCATGTTGGCCGCGCGGATTGTTTTAGGTGGCTCCAAATCGTGGAGCACAAGGGCCCCATCCTGGCATTCAACAAAGTGAGGAATAAAGTTCAGACCGCTTCCGCTTGGCAGGACAGAGACATTTGCCGGCGGAGCGTCTTTCTTTTCGGAAATATCGAGTTCAAGTTGAGCGATCTCTTCCTGCAGAGTCTTTGACTGAGCGACCATGTCGGAGGTCTTCTCGCGCATTGCGGCAGTGAGTGTTGGAATAACGATCTTCACCTCTTTGAGGGCTTCCAACTGCTTCTCAGCTTCCTCAAGCTGTCGTTTCAGTTCAAGAATCTCTTTTTCGGAAAGCTCAATCTGGTTCCGTGTCAGAGAGGCTGTTGGGCCAATCTTCTCGTCGATCAACTGCCGGATTTCCTGTTGTTTCTTTTCCTCTTTCTTGATCTCTTCCTGAGTCATCTCGTATTCAGAGATCAGCTCAACATCTGCAGAGTCCAACTGCTCCAGAGAGACAGCGGCGATCATCAACGTCAGCACTCCAATCACGGTCGTGATGATGTCCATGAATGGAAAGAGCGAAACTTCTTCTTCTGTTGCAGCCTTCTTGCGGGCCATCGTGCTCTTCTGAAAAAGGTTTCTCTACTGATTCGAATGTAATCTGCCTGGCAGACATCGTCTTGAGAGCAGATTGTTGTGTGAAGCTCCACTCTGGAGTCAGCACTTTTTTGGGACTCGATCGTAGTCTGGTTATCGATTCATTCTGAGAACGAGACGGTGAGATTTCTGTTTTGTGAAGTGAATTCAGTATCACCTGATTCGTTTCAAGGATCCAGCATCTCTCTTCACTCTTGAGACTGAGGAGACGATTTCATCGGTGGCGGTGATCTTCAAGGATTAAGCATCACCGCCACGGTGCAGGCTCTTCAATTTCTCCAGAGTCGGCTCTGAATTTCTTCTATTTTCCGCCAAACCATTTTCCCCAGCCGGATCGTGGCACCTGCTGGATGACGACGGACTGTTCCCCAAGTCGAATCAGAACATCGTTCAGCGATTCCAACCCTCGATTGATTCCGTCGAAACGCTCGATGAGCTGATTTTGGGCTGATCCGAGTGAACCATGGACTTCTGTTTGAAGTTTCCCAGCCTGCTCTGCGGCGGTGGCGACGACAGTCTGGACTCCCCGAGCAGACTCCGCGATCTGCAGGAACTGTGCGCTGAGTTGATTCTGCAGCTCAGTTGCATGTTCACGCTGTTGCTCCTGCATCTGGGCGGCAGCCTTCTCGAAGTTCTGTGCCATCTGCGCGGTCAACTTGCTGCCCATGGAATCAAGGCGTTGCAGCCATTTTTCGAGTTCAGCGTGGTGCGTTCCCATTGCAGCTTCAACGGCTTCCCGGAATGCTGCTGTGTTTCCGCCGCCAGTGCCGCGTTCTGCACCCCCATCGCGTCCGTCGTTGAGACGACGCAGGAAGTTCTCGTTGCAGTATTCATCCACGCTCGCCAGCAAGTCTTCTTCACTCTTCTGAAGCGAAGATTGCGGGATCTTCACGATCATACTGAGAACAAGCGCGAGCAACGTGGTATCGAACGCGGTTCCGAGACCACTGAACACGTTGTTCATTGCCCCTTTCAACGCCGTCATATCTGAGGCGGCGGCAAGGCTGGAACCAAGGCTCGCGACCGCGACGCTCAAGCCGAGCACGGTCCCGATAAACCCCAGGATCGGAAGCGACCAGAGCAACACTTTGGTGAGCGAGTAACTTCCGGCGACGTTGTTGGCATCGAGAGCAGCCTGTGACTCCATCATGGTCACTGTTTCGGCGGCACTTTTTCGCACACGGAAATGCTCGATTCCACGTAACACTCGGTTGATCAGAAAGCTGCTTGATGATGCTCCTGGCAGACTCCGAATGTGGTTGACAAATCGATCCAGCGATTTGAGGCTGATTTCATCTGAAATCTCAACAGGCAAAACATCCAGCAGCATGCATTCCTTCTGAACCTTCAGGTTGCGAGCTTTCATCACAAGGATGACGATGGCCCAGCAGAATGCGAATGTGAGGAAGTATGGGATGACCCCACGATCCCAGAACAACTGCCCGAACAGGTTCCAGCGCAACGGATAAGTTGCAGCGAAGGTAAGAACCGTGAAGGCCAATCCCAGCAATCCGCTGGGGATCATTGGAATGTCGCTGGATGCAGAATCTGAATCGCCGAAAGCGATTTCATTTGCTTTGGAAGCGCTCTGAGGAGCTCCATTCGATGAACTGGCACCTGGGGGCGCTGTTGTCGTTGATTCCGTCGTGGCAATCTTTGTGAAATCTGGAAACCGCAAGCCCGATTCGCTTGGTGCCCCCGGAATCTTTACCGAACCATGGCAGTACGGGCAGGTACGTGTTTTTCCAGCCAAACCTTCTGGAATCTTCAACGGCTTATTGCAGTGCGGGCAAGCAATTTTCGTGTAGACAGTCATCTCGGATTTCGGTCAGGAAGTCGAACTGGAAGTCATCTAACTGGCAACTAATCTATGAATTTTTTTATGAGTTCGCGACGCATGAGAGGCACTTTCGGCCGGTCTGTTCAGGAAATTTATCTTGAGACAAATCTGTGATTGTTGATTTGTTTGTGGTGTGGAGTCGCGTCGCAACGATCGGAGGGTGCAGGCAATTTTGAACGGGTTGTCTCTTCGCTTATGCGTAACCGTGCTTTGTCCCTAGTGTTTGGATCGAGACATCGCAAATCGCGGGATGGAACTGGACTGCAGGTGTCCCACTCTCATGTGCGACACTTGGCGATTGTTTCGAAGAGCGTGTCGGGGGAGGATTTGTGTCGCTTAAGAGCTTTGTACACCGAAGTGAATGCTGTGAATTGTGTGTATACGAATGATTTTCGGGTTCCGCTTCGGCCCTGCAGCGATTCAGGCAGTGATTCATGATTGTCGAATGGCAAGAATCGTGGAAATCGCCTGTTCTACGGCGGTGGATTTCTATAATTAACTGTGATGATGTTTGGATTTGTCGCTGGTTGATTTGTTGCCCTTCTGAGACGGCAACAGTCCGGGGCGTCTTATTCTTCTTGCAGGATGAACTTTCATGCAGAAAACGATGAAGGCCGCTGTCGTTCGTAAGTTTGGTTCTCCGCTGACGATTGAAGATGTTCCGGTTCCTAAGGCGGGGCCGGGTCAGATTCTGGTCAAGATTGAGACGAGTGGTGTTTGTCATACAGACCTGCATGCTGCAGAAGGTGACTGGCCTGTCAAACCGTCTCCCCCATTCATTCCCGGTCATGAAGGTGTTGGTCATGTTGTGACCGTGGGGAATGGAGTGAAACATGTCAAAGAGGGAGACCGCGTTGGTCTGGTCTGGCTCTATTCCGCTTGCGGGTACTGTGAACACTGTCTGGGGGGATGGGAAACACTTTGTGAGCAGCAACAAAATTCTGGGTACTCAGTGAATGGAAGTTTCGCTGAGTATGTCGTTGCTGACCCGAATTTTGTTGGTCATATCCCTGCCAATGTTGATTCCGTTGAAGTGGCACCGGTGCTGTGTGCAGGTGTCACGGTCTATAAAGGTCTGAAGATGACGGAAGTGAAACCTGGAGGATGGGTTGTCATTTCCGGCGTTGGCGGACTTGGGCATCTGGCTGTTCAATATGCCAAAGCAATGGGAATGAATGTCGCCGCCGTTGATGTTGATGATTCGAAACTTGAGCTTGCTGAACGGCTCGGGGCCACGGTCACTGTGAATGCCAGAAAACAGAACCCGGCAGAGTTCTTCAAAAAAGAGTTCAACGGTGCTCACGGTGTTCTGGTGACTGCTGTTTCCCCAATTGCGTTTGAACAGGCCATGGGAATGGTGCGCCGCGGAGGAACGGTGGCGTTGAATGGTCTTCCCCCAGGTGATTTCCCGCTGTCGATCTTTGATATGGTGCTGAATGGTGTGACGGTTCGGGGGTCGATTGTCGGAACTCGACTCGACTTGAAGGAAGCACTGGAATTTGCTGCCGAAGGCAAGGTGAAAGCCACCGTCAAGGCGGAGCCAATTGAGAACATCAACAGCATCTTCGAGCGGATGAAGCAAGGGAAAATTGAAGGGCGGATCGTATTGGATCTGCGATCCTGAAAGCCGCTTTGAGCGGTTGGTTGACCGGCGAGTCAAGAATTTTTTGAAGCGTGTGCTGTTGCTGTCAGCGTGTGTCATCACCTGATGTAACGACACACGCTTTTTCTGTAGACCGGAATCCGCCTAGAGCAGTTTGCTCTACCGAGTGCCCGCGCAGCGGCCGTTTCGATTGATGA
>JBEBTF010000011.1:0-39177 GCA_040393865.1 Planctomicrobium piriforme
GCTTTCTGAGAAGAAACGTTCAATCTGCGTTTGGCTGTAAAGAAATGTGAAATAGCGAAGTGGTAGAACAAGAGCGCAACAACACTGGCAAATCGGAAACCAATCTGTCTGAGAGTCATTGCGCAAGTCCAGTGTGCATCACAGCTCTGACATGGTCAGAGTCATGTTCGGAGCAAGAAGCGTCAGCAAAGCCGTCGCCGTGCAGAACGTCCGGTTCGTAATGCAGTGATGCCCGGTCCAACTTCCATCCCGATTCTGCGTCAGCATCAATTCATCACGGACACGCGGATACCATGCCGCCCAATCCGGACGCTTTTCTTTCAACAGGCACTCCGTCACCAGGAAGAACGAGAGATACTCTTCTCCCCCGGCGAGTTGGAATGGTCGGGAATCCGTTTTCACGCGATTCAAAAGACGATCAACACACTCCTTGAACACAGGCTCATCGCGATAGTTCATGGAATAGAGAACCCGTAAACTGGATGCGTCTTTGTAAAACTCGTGCATCCAGTTCTGTTCATCAGCCGAACGCTTTTTCAAGTTTGCCAGCAGGGCTTCCCCAACCAGTTTGGCCGAGGCATCAATCTGAAATCCTGCTGAACTTGCGGAACGTAAACATTCCCAGCCCATCACCGTTCCGAGAATCGGAGCCCAACTTTCATTGCCCCAGGTTCCATCTTTCCCCTGAGTCGCTCCGATATGCTGAATCAGTTTCTCCAGTGCGCTGCGGATTTCCCGCTCGGCGCCCGGGGCTTCATAATAAACTTCACTCAAATACAGCGTCGCGAAAAACAAATCGGCGTTCATCCCGATTTTACGCTGAATCAAAGTCACTTCCGCTGCACCGGCCGTTCTGAACGGACGCTGTGTAATCAGATCCAGCACTCCGTACAGCACCTGAGTGCTTTCTCGGGTGTATTTTCCGCCTCGCGGTGTGCTGCCTTCCGCAAGAAGTGTCAGCCCGACAATGGCGGTGCAGCCCAGATCAGGTGGTTGGTGCAGATCGGTTCCGACAGTTCCGTCCCGACGAATGGTGGAAACAATAAACTGCAACCCACGATCAATCGCCTGTTTCGTCTTGGCGTCAAACTTCGGTGGCGCGGCTGGTTCGTCAGCATGCACCTGCTTGGAATCGATCCCCGGCATTCGGGTCGCAGAAAGAACCCCACCTGCCAGCAGGCCGCAAAGAACCAAAACAGAACCCCAGCGGCTCCGTCGTAGACACAGCAGATCGACCATTGGTCACCCCTGATCGCAATTTCTGGAAGGAGAAGGCCATTTCGGCGATGCGAAACCCTTTCACCCCATCGGATTCGATCATTCCATCCGTTTTTAACCGGTGGAACAACCGCAGATATGGATTCTATCGCTTTTGCACCAATTATGACGAGAGTGAATTGTCGAAATGACCTGAAATCGTGAGGAGTCGACCACCTGCTGAACAATTTCAGAAAATATTTGCAATCATTTTTGGAATGGCCACTGATTCATTACCTTATCGCACATGATCAACCTTCAAGTCCAACTCGGCCGTTTGACGCTTCGCAATCCTATTCTCGTTGCATCGGGAACGTTCGGATATGCGAAAGAAATGTCTCCATTTGTCGATTTCTCTCAGCTGGGGGGGATTATTCCCAAGACGATCACCCCCACACCACGAATCGGCAATCCGCCGCCGCGCACCGTGGAAACTGCGTCCGGAATGTTGAATTCCATTGGACTCGATAACGATGGAATCGACACCTTCATCGATAAGCACTTGCCTTATCTGCTCAGCCTGAACGCTCCGATCTTTGCCAACATCGCCGGCCGCACCATTGATGACTTCGCCACCATGGCCGCGCGACTGGGAGACGTGCCGGGGCTCGCTGGCCTTGAATTGAACATCTCCTGCCCCAACGTCAGTGGTGGTGTCGACTTCGGTACAAATCCGGAGTCTGCCTGTAAAGTCGTTGCCGCGGTGAGAAATGCCTGTTCGCTGCCGATTATCACAAAGCTGACTCCAAACGTCACCGACATCACGGCAATCGCCAAAGCCGCTGCAGACGGCGGAACAGACGCGGTTTCCATGGTGAACACCTATCAGGGGATGGCGATTAACTGGCGACGCCGAAAAGCTGTTCTTGGAAACGTGCTGGGCGGCCTCAGCGGTCCGGCGATCAAGCCACTGGCATTGCGATGCGTTTACCTGGTTGCGAAGTCGGTTTCGGTCCCGATTATTGGGGTGGGCGGAATCAGCAGCATCGATGACGTCATGGAGTTTCTGGTCGCAGGAGCGAGCGCGGTTCAGGTTGGAACTGCCAGCTTCTTCAACCCCGGTCTCTCAGGGCGACTTATGCAGGAGTTGGAACAGACACTCGCAGCCGAAAAACTAAGCTCTGTGACAGAGATTATCGGAACACTTCAGGGACTTCCCCCGAAACCTTGCCATATCAGCACCGGCGCACCAGCGTAAGTTCCGACAATGTCATGACATTGTCATGATTGAATCTGGCCGCCTGAGTTGGCATCGTTGAGAACAAAAAAGGCCTCGCATTGTGCGAGGCCTTTTCTTTTGACGAATCACAACAGGATGATTCCGAGGCTATTTTGCTGTCGTCGCCGCTTTCTTCTCGATGATCAGATCAAGTTCGCTGCGAAGCCGTGGGAGAATTTCGTCGTACTTGTAGGCACCGAGAGACTCAGGACCTTTCTTGAGATTCACATGACTCGGCCCGCACCAGAGCCCGAGATCGGCGTCGTCTGTTTCGCCAGGGCCGTTCACGCGGCAACCCATCACTGCAATCGTGATTGCGTATTCCTTGGCGTATGCTGTCATCTCTTTGACCTGTTGCGCGAGCTCAATGAACGCTTCGTTCTCAACTCGCGAACAGCTCGGACAGCTGATGATGTTCAGCGTATTCGTACCGAAGTCAACGACTGAACGAACGCGACCAGCAGCGATGTCCGCAAGAATGTTCCTGCCGGCAACAATCTCTTCATACTTTCGTGGATTTGGAACCGTCAGTGACACCCGAATCGTGTCGCCGATTCCTTTACTGATCAATTGCTCGAATGCAATTCGTGTCTTGATGATCCCGTCAGGCGGCATCCCAGCTTCGGTCACCCCGAGGTGGAGTGGGACATCTGGTCGGCGTTCCGCAAAACGCTGATTGACTTCGATCACCTTCCTCGGATCAGAATCTTTCAGGGAGACGCAGTATCTGGTGAAGTTCAACGAATCGAGCAGATCGCAGTGCTCCAGTGCACTTTCGAGCATCGGAGAGATTGAGTCATCATGGGCGTACTTCTCCTTCTTATCAGGATCGACCGACCCACAGTTCACACCAATTCTGATCGCACAATCATTGTCGAGAGCGACCTTGGCGAGGTACTCCACTTTCTCTTGCCACGGCTTGGTTCGCTCATGGTGATAAAGGTGGCCGGGGTTGTATCGGAGCTTCGAAACGTACGGGGCGATGATCTCTGCCAGGCGATAGTTTTCCTGTAAGTCAACAGACAGGTTTGCAGTCACCTGTTTTGAAATGGCCGCAAGTGCCTCTGCGTCTTTCTTGCTGTCCACAGCGACCCGAACGATATCCGCGCCTGCATCGACCAGACTTTGAATCTGTTCGACTGTCGCGTCGATGTTCTGCGTATGAGTGGCCGTCATACTCTGAACTGCAATGGGGTGAGCGGCCCCTAACGTCACGCTACCGATGCGGACAGAACGAGTCGGATTTCGAGGGAGAGTACGTTGTTCCACGGAAAACTTCCTTAAGCCGCGAACCTGCCTGCGCGACATTTGCAAAGCAGATTTTCAACGACGATCTTCATTCACGCCAACTTCATCACGCCTGACAGTCGACCTGACTTCCATTCTAAGCGTCAGATTTCTCTGCCGGAGCCATCAATTCCAACAGGCTCTGCCAAAGTCCGGCTGCCGACTGGAAAGACTCTCCCTGACACATGATAGTGAAATTCTTCGAGTCTCGCAGCATCGATTTTTCAGTCCGAATTTCGCTCTTTGCAGAGAAACCGATTCGCGTGAGAAACAAAGCCTTGTCTGGGGTAGGGGAGACCGATAGGATCTAGGTGTTGCAGCGATCTCAGAATCACTGCAACAGAACAGCCTCTGCGGTGTTCGATACCGGATTGCATTTTGTAGACCCGACTCCCATCCCGCAGGGAACTACTTCGACTTGGCCGCGTGTATATCCAGCTGTCTCGATTTCGATCGATTCAGTCTGGCTCCCACAATCCGAGTCGGTAGTGCCCACCTAAAATTGCGGGTCTGGACAAGACAATCCGCCGGCACAATGCGGAGGCTTTTTCTTTTAATTCACGGCATCTTCGCGTGACTGCCATCCGGTTCCTTCCCGGAAAGTCGCAGTGAGACACGTTTTCTAAATCATGTCGTATCGCCAGCGGGCAGCATTCATTCTTTTCCTTTTCGGGAACACTGCTGCGTGGCGACAAGATCGACCGATAAGGTCTGAAATTCACGCCCTCTTCAACTCAAATTCGCTATGATGAACGGTTGAAGATTCGAGCTTCTCTTTCCCTGACAAGTTCCGTCAGCATCTTCACTCAATGTCAGGAAACGGCAACTGAGGAAAAGAACGGGCAAAGAATGCTGAGAACTCGCGTGCTCTGGTAAGAAGGCAAGGGATAAACATGACGCCGGACCTCTCCCATTTCCCGTCATTTAACATGGCCGGTCGCGTCGCAGTAATCACAGGTGCTGCAAGCGGAATTGGTCGCGCCACCGCACTGGCCTTCGCTCACGCTGGTGCCACTGTCTTCACAGGGGACTTCGATCTGTGCAAAGAAACCAGCGATGAATTCAAATCTCTGGGAATTCACGAACAGCTTTGTGATGTCAGAAATATTGACGATCTTCGGTCACTGATTAACGGCGCCGCCGCAAAGGCAGGCCGTCTTGATTATCTGATTAACAACGCAGGCATGAATCTGGTTGGACAGGCCACCGAGATTGAAGAACCTGAGTGGGACGACTGCCTGAGTACCAACCTGAAAGCTCCATTCTTTGGGGCGAAATTTGCCATCCCCCACATGCAAAAATCCGGTGGCGGAGCGATTGTCAATACCGCCAGCAACGCAGGGTTGATGCCGCGTGCACATGATCCAGTCTATTCGATCAGTAAAATGGCACTTGTCGGACTGACACGCAGCCTGGCACTTTGCCACACAAAGGACCGAATCCGTGTGAACTGCGTCTGCCCAGGACCAGTTTCGGACACACGTCTGATGGACAGCACACTTGCGTGCGAAGAAAACCCTGAGGAAGCCGCGCGCCGCTATCTCAAAGCCAGCCCTCTGGCCGATGCTCACGGACGAATGATTTCCCCAGTCGAAGTTGCCAGCACGATTCTTTATCTCTGCAGCGATGCGGCATCAATGGTCACAGGGACCGCCGTGGCCATTGATGGAGGAAAATCACTCGGAATTCCTAGTCAAAATGGCAACGACTGGTAGTCTGAATTGCAGACGACTCCGTCACAAACAAGTCGTCTTCCACAGAAGAAGAGGCAGGGCTGCAACCTGCGACGAATTCGAAATTTACGATAGTTTCAGGTACTTGACTCATTTGACAGTACCGGGAGGAGGGGCGTTATAGTTCAACAGGAACGAACGATGCCCTTTCATGCATTTTGTCCTCCCTGATTCACCAACCAGACTTCGGCCCCCTCGGAACATCTGGCGGCAAACGTTGGCTTCCTGCGAAGGCCGAGACCGCTCGCACCGGGAACGCAAACGCATCAGATATTCGCAATAATTCCCGCAGTAAATTGATTCCACTGTAACTGAGACACGGACTTGTCCTCCCCGCAACCGCTTCGCAGATCTGGTAAACTTGTCGCCAGCCTCAAAGCAGTGGGGGCTGTTCTCGTCTGCCTTGCTGCAATCTTGCTGATTTACCGTGAGGTCGAAGCGTTCCGGTGGCAGGATATTCGCTCTAGCCTCGCAGCAGTTCCGCAAAGAGTCATTCTGATCAGCGCGGCCTTAACGGCACTAAACTATATTATTCTGATCGGGTATGACCTGATCGCAGTTCGCACTCTAGGACATCCACTCTCGCTGAGGCGGATCTCACTTGCCTCATTCACCGGATTCGTTGCATCAAACAACTTTGGTGCCGTTTTCGGTGGAACTCCTGTTCGCGCCAGACTCTACTCCGCCTGGGGCTTTTCTGCCGGAGAGATGGCGCACCTGATCATTCTGGTCGGGAGTACATTCTGGCTCGGTTTGTTCGCTTTGTCTGGTGTGGTGTTTATTGTCACTCCGTTTCCCATTCCACCACAACTGAACCTTCCGTTCACGTCCGTCCGACCACTCGGCATCATTCTGGCACTCGTTGCTTTATCGAGTGTCGCGCTGTCTGTCTTCCGTCGAACTCCGATTCAGTGCCGCGGTTATGAGTTCACAATCCCTTCGCCCAAAGTGCTGGCCCTGCAGTTCTTAGTTGCAACGGCAGACTTTCTTGTTGCGGCCGGGTGCCTGTACGTTCTCATGCCCTCCTCAGTCACGATTCCCTATTTTGAGTTTCTGGGAATCTTCCTCCTCGCGATTGTCGCGATTGTCATTACAAACGTGCCGGGGGGAGTCGGCGTTTTTGAGGCAGTGATTCTCACCTTCTCGGGTGCAGACAATCAGGCTGCCGTCATTGCTTCACTGATGATTTTTCGGCTGGTGTACTTCATCGCTCCTCTGGGTGTCGCAGTCATTATTCTTGTGCTGTATGAAGCCCGTCCTCACCTGAAGACGATTCAACGGGTGTCGATTACGGCCGGAGATGCACTGGGGGGATTGATCCCGCGATTTATTGCCTATGGCACAATGGCGCTGGGGGCAATCCTGCTTTTCTCGGGAGCACTCCCTCCGATTGCTGGACGAGTTGAAGTCCTGAAGCTGATTCTTCCTTTGCCGGCAGTCGAAGCCTCGCACTTTCTCGCCAGTCTGGCTGGCGGCGGACTGTTGCTGCTTGGCCGTGGACTCTTAAGACGGCTGGACGGTGCCTGGTTTGGTGCGGTGTTACTCTTAGGAGCAGCGTGTCTGTTCTCGCTCACCAAAGGACTGGATTACGAAGAGGCGAGCGGATCATTTCTGCTGCTGCTCATGCTTCTGCTTGCACGAAAAGAGTTTTATCGTCGCGGCTCAATTCTGCACCCGAGTTGGACAACACGTTGGTTCACAGCAATTTTGATTGTTGTCATCTGCACAACCGGGTTGGCCCTCTTCAGTCATCAGCATGTCGAATATTCACATGAACTCTGGTGGAAGTTTGCATTTGATGCGGACGCTCCCAGAGCACTCCGTGCTCAAGTTGCAGTGATGGTACTGCTGTTGGGTTTCGCTGCTTTGAAACTCTTTGGCGCAGATTCCCTGAAGCAGGAACACGATGCCACGCCAGAAGAGTTGGAACTCGCCGCGGCCATCATTAAGACATCACCGAAAACGCAATCCAATCTCGCATTGCTGGGAGACAAAGCACTCCTGTTCAACGACGAGAAAACGGCCTTTCTGATGTATGGGGTCCAAAACCGCTCATGGACGGTGATGGGCGATCCCGTCGGCGACCGGGAATCCTGGCCAGAGCTGATGTGGGAATTCCGCGAGCATTGCGACAAGTACGATGCCTGGCCCGTCTTTTACCATATTGCCCCGGAAAACATTCCACTTTATATCGATCAGGGGTTTGTCCTTTTGAAGCTCGGCGAAGAAGCCAGAGTGAAGACATCCACCTTCTCGATGGAAGGGAAACGCTGGCAAAGCCTTCGCTCCAACTTCAACAAGTTTCGTAAAGAAGGAACGGAGTTTATCGTTCTGCCTCCAGAACAGGTCAAAGATGTTCTGCCGCGTCTCAAGGAAATTTCTGACACGTGGCTGGAAGAAAAGCAGGGGGCAGAGAAAGGGTTCTCGCTCGGCTTCTTCGACGAAGAGTATCTCTGTCGATTCCCGTGCGCAATCGTGCGGTATCAGGGTGAAATTGTTGCGTTTGCCAATCTTTGGCTGGGAGCCGACAAGGACGAATTCGCCATCGACCTGATGCGCCACCTCGACAGCCCCAAGAGAATGATGGACTACCTGTTTATCGAACTGATCCTGTGGGGCAAAGAGCAAGGCTACCAGTGGTTCAATATGGGCATGGCTCCGTTATCAGGAATTGAAGCCCATGAATTGTCTCCGGCATGGAACAAAATGGCGTCACTGCTTTACCGACACGGCGACCGATTCTATAGCTTTGAAGGATTGCGGGATTACAAAGACAAATTTGCACCAACCTGGTCACCGCGCTACCTCGCCGCGCCCGGCGGACTGGCGCTCCCCAGAATTCTCGCAGATGTCACTCGACTCATCGCCCGAACTCGCGACTAGACGAGTTCGATCCCTGCGACAATCTGCCAGCACTCGCTGACAGTGCTCACGTGAAGTTGATGACACCCTCACATTGAATTTGAAAACTGCCTGAAAGCATCCAGTCCATGGAACATTGGAATCTCTTGTACAATGTGGTGTTGCTGCTGGGTGCCTGTATGCTGTCAGGCGGCCTGTTTGCGAGATTCGGGCAAAGTCCCATGCTGGGGTATCTTTTGGCCGGGATGCTTTTAGGTGGCCCCGGCAGTCTCCATATCATCCACTCCGAGGACGAGATTGAATTGCTCGCTGAATTGGGCGTGGCATTACTGCTGTTCAGTCTCGGACTTGAATTCTCGCTCGGAAGATTGCTTTCACTGGGATCTCGAACGCTGGCGTCTGGCGCTCTTCAAGTCATCCTGACTGCCGTTTTTGGAACCATCCTTTTCCTTGGATTGCGACTGGGGCTTGTAGAAGCCGTCGCAGTTGGATCTCTGATTTCGCTCAGCAGTACCGCCTGCGTTTTACGGGTGCTGATGGAACGGTCGGAGATGGACAGTCTCCACGGTCGTAACACCCTCGCGGTTCTGCTGACACAGGATATCGCAGTCGTTCCACTCGCCATGCTGATGACGTTTCTGGCACACGGCGGAACCCCTGCCGATATCGCGATGGATGTCGGGAAAACGTTACTGGCAGCAACCGGACTGATCACTGTTCTGCATATCGCTCTGAATATTCTGGCGGTTCGGCTCCTGGGAGCATTGACGCTGGACCGAAATCGGGAACTGACGTTGATTCTGGCGGTCGTCGTTGGACTTGGCTCAACATGGCTGGCGATTCGAGCTGATATTTCGCCGTCGCTTGGGGCGTTCGTCGCGGGAATGTTTCTCGGAAGCTCTGCGTTTGCCACTCAGATTCGATCCGACATTTCCTCACTCAGAACAGTTCTCCTGACGTTGTTCTTCGGTTCTGCGGGAATGTATGCCAGTCCAGTCTGGATCATTCAAAATGCACCGTTAGTCATTCTGGTTACAGCCATCATTGTCGTCGGAAAAGCAGCAATCATCTGGGGCATTTTCCGTGTCGTCGGGCAACCTCATCATGTTGCCGCTGCAACAGGCATCTGCCTGGCCCAAATTGGAGAGTTTGGTTTTGTACTTGCAAATATCGGTCGAGAAAGCGCGATTATCACCCCAGAGACCCACATGCTTGTGATCTCAACCATCATCGCGAGCCTGTTTACCACGCCGCTTCTTGTCGCCAATGCTCTCCCGATCGGAGCCAGACTGGCAAAACTCCTTGGAGCAAAACAGCAAGGAATTCTGCACAGCGGTGACGCCCACGACCATCACCCTGACATTGTCATTGTGGGTTTTGGTCCGGCAGGGCGTCTGGCTGCAGAACCGTTCGTTGGCCGGGGCGAGCGAGTCCATGTCATCGACCTCAATCATCGCGGCCTGGCTGACGCAAAAGCGTTGGGCTTCATCGGTCATATCGGAGACGCATCCAGTTCGGAAGTCCTGGAACACTGTCACGTCGACAAGGCGCACATCATCATTATCACGATTCCGGATCATAAGTCCGCAATGCGAATTCTTCAGGAAATCAGACGTCTCGCACCACACACTCATATCACCGTTCGTTCCCGTTACCAAAGATACACGAGTGACTTTGCAGATGCTGGCGCCAGTATCGTGATCGGAGACGAAGAAGAAGTGGGGATCCGCCTCGGTAAAGAGAGTGAAGAATGGTTGATCGAACTGGACGAACGTCTTGCCTCGCATTCTCTGACACAGAATCCGGTGACGCCTAAGGAACCTTTGCTTCCTTAAAAGCGGATCGAGCAACGGGAATCCTGTACAAAACCAGTCCAGGCCCCCATCCCACTTAGCAAATTCAACGAGGCCCAGTCTTCTCCTCAATAGAAGCCCGGGCCTCAATTCGTATTCCCGATACATCCCCTCATCGACACGTCATTGCGCTTGCACATGAACACCTGCCCGTGTCGGACATCGGCCCGCTTCGTTCCCGCCCAAAACAGGCTGTCACTCCAGAAAAAGCTTACCTCTGGAACAATTATGGACGGAGATTTCAATCATCTCCCAGACTGATCCTCCCAGTCGACACAAAAAGACGCCCTTCCTCGTGGAATCACTCGACAAATAAGGCTGCCATTCCGGCAAGTTGAATGCATAGTTCTTGCATTTTGGGCTGTAATGAAGTAGTTTCGGGAGTCCCTCCTGATGATGTTTGCACACTACACGATTCCCACCATTTTCAACGAACGCCTGAGCCTTCAGGCAGAAGCAATGGTCTTGCTGAATTAAGGTTCATCATGAACACACAGACCTGCCGCCTCTGGACCTTTGCTGCGTCGCTTTTGGTCGGGCTTTTCCAGCCGTGTCTGGCCGCCGAGTCTTCGAAGCCAAAGATTGCCTACGAATCGCACATTCGTCCTATCTTCAAGGCGATGTGCTTTCAGTGTCATGGCGAAGAAGCCAAACACCAGGGCGGTCTTGATCTGCGACTGGTTCGCCTGATCGTTTCCGGAGGAGACTCTGGTTCTGCAATCAGCGAAAAATCTCCTGCCCAGAGTCTGCTGTGGCAGCGCATCGAATCAGACGAGATGCCAGAGGGAGAAAAAAAACTTTCCGCAAGTGAGAAAGAACTCATTCGTCAGTGGATCGAAGCAGGGTGCCCAACTCTTCGCCCAGAGCCAGAGAATGTGGAAGATGCTCGTTACACACCTGAGGAGTTGAACCACTGGTCATTCAAACCGGTCCAGCGTCCGCCTGTGCCAACACCAGCCGGAGTCGAAGTCACCTCCGCTGTTGACGCCTTCATTGCAGACCAGCTTGTGAAAGCAGGTTTGAATTTCTCACCAGAAGCTGACCGCCAGACACTGATCCGCCGTCTCAGCTTCGACCTGACAGGCTTACCACCAACCCCAGAGCAGGTTCAGGCCTTCGTTCAGGATGAATCGCCGGACGCATACGAAAAGCTGGTGGATTCGCTTCTTGCCTCACCGCACTATGGTGAGCGATGGGGGCGTCACTGGCTGGACGTCGCCGGCTTTGCTGAAACCGACGGAGCATTGGTCAAAGATACTGCCCGTCCACACGCGTGGCGATACCGCGACTATGTCATCAATGCGTTCAACAACGACATTCCATACAGCCAGTTTCTGACAGAACAGCTTGCTGGTGATGAACTGATCAAAGGAACTCCTAATCCAGACAACCCGGAACATGTGCGTCTGCTTGCTGCAACCGGATTTCTGCGTATGGGCCCGGATGTCACGAATGCCGAGAATACCATTCCAAACCGCCATCAGGCAGTTGCCGATCTGATTTCGATTGTGTCAACAGCGACGATGGGCGTCACGGTTGGTTGCGCCCAGTGCCACGACCACCGTTACGATCCGATTTCTGCAGAAGACTATTACCGGTATCGAGCCATCTTCGATCCGGCTCTGCCGATTGCCACATGGAAGCGTCCGCAGGAACGCCTGCTGGATGTAACCCCCAAAGAAATCCTCGATCAGGAAAAGGAGATCGCAGCGAAGGCCGCTGAGCTGACGAAAATTCTGAACGAAGCCAAGCGAGTGATTGCTCAGGCCGAGTACGAAAAGGTGCTCCTTGAAATTCCAGAAGCAGAACGAGCAACACTCGTCGCGATTGTTGAAAAAGCTGCTAAGGACCGGACGAAAGAGGAACAGGCTCACTTGGCCCGTTATCCTCGGCTGCATCCTGTTCCAATTATTCAGCAGCGTTTGAACCTGTATAACCCAGCCGAGTTGGCCAAACTCAAAGGGCAGCAGAAAGAAATCGACGACCTGAATGCAACAAAGCCTGCCAGGGTCATGGTGATGGGCGTTGCAGAGAAAGCTGGCCCGCTTCCCAAGAGTTCTGTCCTGTTCCGTGGCGACCCCGGACAACCGATCAAAGATGTGACTCCGGGAGAATTGTTTGTCATCGCTCGATCACTCAATAACCCTGTGATCCCAGAAAAGTCCCCCGACCTCCCGTCATCCGGGCGTCGACTGGCCTATGCCAAAATTTTAACGAGCGAACAGCACCCATTGACCGCACGCGTCGCAGTGAACCGACTGTGGGCGCACCATTTTGGAAAAGGAATTGTTGGCACACCAGGCGATTTCGGTCTGGCAGGCGACAAACCAACTCACCCGGAACTGCTTGACTGGCTGGCCTCTGAACTTGTTCAGGGAGACTGGCGACTGAAGCGAATCCACAAACTGATCGTCACTTCACGAACCTACAAACAAAGTTCACAACGCACACAGCAACTGGACGCGATCGATCCAGAGAACCGACTACTCGGACGCATGAACCTGCGCCGTCTGGACGCAGAATCGATCCGGGATGCCATGATCGCCGCAACCGGAAAGCTCTCGTCAACTGTCGGAGGGACATCCATCCCAGTTGGTCGCGAATTGGATGGACGTGCAGTCATTGGCGAGGAAATTTATGTCGCCTCACTGCCTCAAGGGGTGAAAGATATTGGTGACGAAAAGTTTCGGCGCAGCCTTTATGTGCAGTTCCGAAGAAATGTTCCGCTGACGTTTCTGGACGCATTCGACCTGCCTGTGATGACCCCGAATTGCCAGAGCCGCAAAGCGACAAACGTTGCTCCACAGGCACTCCTGCTGTTGAATGACGCATCCATCATCGAGACGTCCGAAGTGATTGCGAGAAGTCTGGTTTCTGCCAATCCGATGGACAATGCACAGCAGGATAAGGCGATCAATGAGTTGTTCCTGCGGTTACTGGCTTCATCGGCGACCCCTGAAGAACTCGAAATGTGCCGCCAGTTCCTCGCCCAGCAAACCGAAAGACTGACGAAGGCGACAGACGCTGTATGGAAGAAACGACTAAAAGACCAGCCGGATCTGGTTCAGGTCAGTGCCTTTGCAACACTGGCTCAATCAGTCGTTGCAACCAATCGTTTCCTCTATGTGGAATAGCAATAAGTTTCTGTCGTGAAACGCCAGATTTGGAAAACCTCACGGTTCATTACGAATCAAAACCGAGAAGACTGAGATGACCGCAAAACTCTGTTCACGTCGGCATTTTCTTTCCGCCTCCGCATTTTCACTTGGAGGAATGGCGTCTTCATGGTTACTCCAAAGAGACGGTTTGCTCGCAGCAGAAGCTCCGAGCGTTGGATTGCAACGTCCAGCTGATCCACAAGTTTTTGACCTGACGCCGAAAAAACCGCATCATCAACCGCAAGCTCGGGCGATGATTTCAATGTTCATGATCGGCGGACCGAGCCAGATCGATATGTTTGATCCCAAACCAGAACTCTGGAAACGGGACGGACAAGAATTTCAGGGAGAAATGAAGTTCGATAATGCCGGGCAGGCAAGTCGAAAAATCATGGCTCCAATTGCCAATTTCAAGCCGTACGGTGAATGCGGAATGGAATTGTCTGATCTGGTCCCTCACCTGGGCCAGATTGCCGACGACATTACCTTGATTCGCTCCATGCACACCGGGGTCAACAACCATGTCCCTTCAATGTTCGCGTTGAACACTGGCGTCGGACTTGCCGGTCGGGCAACACTTGGTTCATGGCTCGCCAGTGGTCTCGGGTGTGAATCTGAGAACCTTCCGGCTTATGTGGCGATGTCACACATCAGCGGTATGCCGTTGATGGGAGCCGACAACTGGACCAGCGGAGCTTTGCCGTCCATCTACCAAGGGACAGTGATTCGTCCGACAAATCCGCGAATTCTCAATCTCGATCCGCCTCCTCATCTGATGGGGGATGCTCAACGTGCACAGTTGGACCTGATTTCCAAGCTGAATGCCGAACACCTGAAGCGTTATCCAGGAGATACCGATCTCTCAGCACGCATTGCAGGGTACGAACTCGCTGCCAATATGCAACTCGCCGCGACAGAAGCTTTCGATCTGTCAAAAGAAACCAAAGCAACTCAGGAAATGTACGGCCTTAATAACCCGAAGACCAAGCATTATGCAGAGAGTTGCCTGATCGCCCGCCGTCTGGTGGAGCGAGGCGTTCGTTACATCCAGATTTTCAACAATGGCCAGTCATGGGATCACCATGGCAGTATCGCCAAGGGATTGCCTGTTTGCTGTGAAGGGATTGACCGTCCTGCGGCCGCACTGATCAAAGACCTCAAACAACGCGGGTTACTGGATTCAACACTGGTTCACTGGGGTGGCGAAATGGGCCGTCTCCCGGTGATTCAGATTCGTGAAGGGGGTTCCACTGCGGAATCTGGTCGCGACCATAACACCTTCGGTTTCAGCCAATGGATGGCCGGAGGAGGAATTCGCAGGGGATATGTCCACGGAAAGACAGATGACTTCGGGCATCACGCCGTCGAAGGAATCGTGACTCACCACGATTATCTGGCAACAGTCCTCCATTTGATGGGACTCGATCACACCAAACTCAAGTTCCGAGTTGGTGCTCGCGAGATTTCTCTTGTCGAAAATCCAGATGCCAAGATCGTCAAAGAAATTCTGGCGTAAGCAGTTTCCAGTTTCTGCGTCAGAGCGATTTCACCAAGGAGCACTTAACGGTGCTCCTTTTCTTTTTGGAATCAGCGTCTTTCAAAAACAGTCATATTTCATCAGAAAACAAGAGCAGGGGGAACAAACCAGATTCACGCAGGATTCACTCCAGTCGACGCAGACGCCGTTCTTTAAGATCAGCACTCGGATTTTTCCGTCGCCTGTCTATGATTGAAGCATGACATTTTCACTTCGATCAAGCCGACAGCAGTTCCAGAAATACCTTAATGACCTCAAACAACGCCCCCGAAGCCCGAAGCAAACTAACACTGCCAAATCCGAGGCTTCCTCTGGGCGTCTGCGCACAACATCGCAACTGATCCGGGCTTTCTGGAGCTTACTGGGAAATCAACGCAACAGCGTGCTGGGAGCGCTGCTCCTGCTGACCGTCGCCACTCTATTGGGACTGGTGCCGCCCACCGCAACGAAATTTGTCGTGGATTATGTCCTCGGAGATCAGCAGCTTCCATCTGAAGGCTGGCAAAGTCTTCTCCCAAGAGACCGCTGGTCGCTGCTCCTGCTTCTCGCTGGCTTTGTGACGCTGGTTTCGTTCATCAAATCCGGGTTAGGGCTTCTCAGTCGTTGGGTCGGAACACGGGCAACAAAACGCCTGCAGATGTCGATTCGCAAGCGGCTGTTTGAGCATGTGATCCGACTCCCGCTCCCTCGGGTTCAAGCGATGAAATCGGGGGGAGTCGCCAGCCTGCTGCGTGAAGACACCGGCAGCGTCGGCGATCTGATTTTCGGGCTACTCTACAACCCCTGGCGAGCCGTTGTTCAACTGTTGGGCAGCCTGATCGTATTGGCGGTGGTCGATTGGCGTCTGCTGCTTGGTGCAATTCTGATTTTGCCGATCGTCTATCTGACTCATCGCACATGGATTCGCGAAATTCGTCCCCGTACCAAAGATGTTCGGGCACGGCGACAGGAAATCGACAGCCGTACCACTGAGACCTTCTCCGGAATTCGCATCGTTCGTGCTTTTGGGCGTCAACGAACGGAAACGTTGCGTTTGATGACGAACAATCACCTGATGGGACGACAGGAACTTTATGTCTGGTGGTGGATGCGGGCGATTGACATGGTCTGGGACCTGTTGATTCCGCTGGGGTCCGGTGGACTCCTGCTATACGGCGGTTGGCAGGTGCTGCAGGGAACGTTGACAACCGGCGACTTGATGATGTTTCTGGTCTATCTGGTCATGCTGCTGGAACCATTGGCAATTCTCGCAGAGAGTGCCGCGACACTGCAAAACAATCTCTCAGCACTGGATCGTGTTCTGGATGTTCTGGGGGAAGCCCGAGAGATGCCCCGACTTTCCGGCGCAACTCGTGTTTCGAAGGAAACCACGGCAGGCCAAATCACCTTCGACAATGTCTCTTTCCGTTACGGAACGGAAGGACGCTGGGCACTGCAGGACGTCAATCTGGAAATTCAACCAGGACAAATGGTCGCGCTGGTTGGACCGAGTGGAGCAGGGAAGACAACACTCTCGAATCTGGTCGCCCGATTCTATGATCCGACTTCCGGCCGGGTGCTTATTGATGGCCAAGACCTGCAATCCATTGATGTCGAAAATTATCGGCAACTGTTGGGTGTCGTTGAACAAGAGGTATTTCTGTTTGATGGCACTGTTGGAGAAAACATCGCATATGGACGGCGAGACGCAACTCCCGAAGAGATTGTAAACGCCGCGCGACTCGCCAACGCAGATGAGTTCATCAAATTGCTTCCTCAAGGATATGGCACCATCATTGGAGAACGAGGAGTCAAGCTGAGTGGGGGGCAAAGGCAACGTCTGGCAATTGCTCGAGCTATACTGGCCGACCCTAAAATTTTGATTCTTGATGAAGCGACAAGCAATCTCGACACCGAGAGTGAGCGGCTCATTCAGCAGGGACTTCAACAACTGATGCAGGGAAGAACATCATTTGTTATTGCCCATCGACTGAGCACGATTCAACATGCTGACCTGATTCTGGTCATTGAAGAGGGACGCATTCGTGAAGCTGGAACCCATTTTGAGTTACTCAAAGCGGATGGCCGATATCACCAGATGGTAGCAGCTCAGACGGCTCCTGTTGAATTGAAAGATTCTCATAGGAAAAGCGAGACCTGAGGGATGACCAAGCAAAGCGGGATTTCGCAATTCCCATTTATTAACGATCTGATAGGCCGCTTCGGTCTATCATGTGGCAGCGCAACTTTTCTTCTCGACTGCAGAATAGCTGAATCTTGCGTGCCGGATACGCTGCGTAGTTATCGAAATGCGCAAAAACGTCCAGACGAAAATAACTCAAGAATACCGCGAGTGGTGTCATTCGAAAAACGAAGAAGCACGGAAGGCTTCAACTCTTGGATGGAGTGTCTGACGTTTTAATTTCAGATGGGCTTTTCACCGCACGTGTGTGTGTGAAATTGCCTTGTCACTCAATCCTGTGTCGAAATCTTCCGTGCCTGTCTTCGTGTGATTTCAATCTCAGAGCTTTGGTTTAAGGAATCAAAATCTCTGAGATTCAACTGAAATTACTGAGCAGGAGTTGCTGCAGTTTTCAGTTCTTTCATCAGCTGATCAGCCTGTTGTTTATGCTGCTCGGCAGACTGAGTCGCCTCTTTCATGATTTGTTGCAGTTCACCTGAAACGTGTGGTTGGGCTGCTTTCAAATGAGCCAGCATCCCAATGTGAGCTCCAACCTGCGTTCCGACAAAAGCTTTGTCGAAGTCTGCACCTTTTTCCTTCGACAATTCTTCACGGACCATTTGCTCACAATTCTTGTGAGCTTCCTTTGCAATCTGGAAAAGTTGATCGCTTACAGATGCATCATCACCACGGTAGCCTGTCCGCTGTTCCATTGGGCGCTGCGTAGCATCTCGTACAATCTCTCGTGCTTCACGAGGGGTCGCCCCCTGTTCGCGAAGTTCCTGCCGTGCTTCACGTCGATCTGCAGGAGTCGCGGCAGGTTGGCGCTCGCCATCAGATTTGAACGTTGGAGTTGCAGTTACTGCGGGAATCCGATGACCTGTATATGGATGCAACTTTTGATTCAGTGCTTCATGGTCACGAATCATCCTCTCGGCAAATTCCTTGACGCGAGGATCGTGTGCCCGCTCCAATGCAAAGCGTGCCAAGTTGACTTCTTCCTGGTTCGCCAGACTGAGACAGCTTGCAATATGCACATCCAATGACGCGTGATGTTCCTGTCGATTTGCCTCGACTTGCTCCCGCCGTTCACCTGGGCGAACCTGCTGTTGTTGAGCTCCAGGTTGCATAGGAGCCGCCGGACGAACTTGCGGCTGCGTCGTTCCTTGATTCCCTCGTGTAGGTGCCTGAGCAGGTTCCGCAGCTACTGCAACGCCGGTCGCCAACATAAGAGCCAATGTTTGAAAGCTGACATTCCTCAACATCGAATTTATCCTTCGGGATGAGAGACGTACGACAGCTTGAGACGAATTGCCGATTTGCCGTCGTAGAATCCGACCGCCGGTTTTCGGTCAACATTCTGGCCTCCCCATCCGTGACACCAGAATGAATGAAGTCGGATCACTAATGATCCATGGCGAACCATTAAGCCATGACTGAAGAGACTAATTTGCAACTTTCGTTCCCGATGACGGTCTAAACGCCTTTGTCGAATAAACTGATTGATCAACGAAGTCACGATGATTCTGAAAGGCCAATGAGACTCTGGAGATACCAGTTATCCACAGCATTTAGATAAGAGAAAAGTAATTATCATCACATCAGGACATTCAGAAACCATGCCCACTGCTTTATTGCGTTTACTTATCGCTTCTTGAATCATTGTCGATAGGCGTGCTTTCTGAACGCGCATGCTGATCTGACAACGGACAAGCGAGTTCCACACGTCTGATGGCGTGATCTGACACAGATGATTACGGAGACCAACAAAAATCGTTTCCCCAGACGAAATGCATCCACTGGACTTAATTCACATATGCGCGAAGGCGACATCGGAAATCGCTTTTCCTCAGACCGGGAAAGTCCGGGTTACACAAAATGCAAATCACCGAAGAAGACAGCCCCTGAACCGTGATCATATGATGACTTCGCGTTTCTGATATGCAGCATTCCGTTTTTCGACTGTCGACAAGACTCGATATGTGTCAACAACACTCAGGATGCAGACACGTATGGTCCGCGAGGGACAACATCTCGTCCATGCAACAACTTTGATCAATAGGTCTCTCAGAGTCGGATGAAACTTTGAACATCCCAGTATTCATCCTGATCTGAATCGAAGCCACGCTGGCCCCAGCAACAAAAGAAATCAGGCTGCGAATCGTTGTCGTTCTCCTCCTTATTCAAGAGCAGAGCAAAACGAGACGCAGCCTGATGACAGAATCGAGCGTTTCGGGAAAAACCCTAATATGCAATCGGTACTTACTTCCCGGTACCAAACACCGCGAGTTGGGGCAGGTGATCACTCAACGCGAACGAGTCTTGATCAGCAACATTCACTCGAAAAGCCCCTTCAAACAAGGGCCTTGACTCCTGAATCCGGTTCGCGATTGGACCGGCAGCCATCACGTAATCGATTCGGGACTTTGGAACATCGGCTTTAATTGTAAAGCCGTCTCCTTTTCCGACCTTCGCAAAAGTGTCAACCCAACCGGCATCGATCCAGAGTTGATACTCTTCCGTATCCGGACGGTGATTGAGATCGCCAATCAGCAGCATTGATCGTCCGGCAGAGAGATCTTCTTTCATCACAGCAAGCATCGCCCTGATTTCCTTCAGACGCACCGTTGGATTGGCAACGGGGTACAGGTGAGCGGAATGCACAACCAGCAGTTCACCGTCTGGGAGTTTGATCGTGGCTTTTCCCCAGTGCCTGGTAAAGAGTTCTTTGGGACGCTCGACGCCGAGCGGAACATTCATGGAATCCGTAATTTCGAAGCGGCTAAGCAGCGTTCCCGGCCAACTTCCGCCACTGGGAAAACGAACGTGATTCATCCCTAAATGTTTTGCGACTTCTTTCGCAATGTCTTCACTCGGAGATTCGGAGAAGTTAATAATGTCCGGCTCGTACAGTGCCAATTCCGCCGCCAGGCGCTGCGCCATCTGCTTCTTCTCGACCGCCTTCTTGGCCAGTGGTCGCTCATCTGGCCAGCCTTTGCAGGCATAAATGTTATATGCAATCACTCGAAGCGGTTGCTTCTTACTCTCCTGGGCAAAAACAGGCAGCGTCATTACAGAAAGACCTGCCGTTCCAAGAGCGGCACAGAACTGGCGTCGTGATATCGTCATGAGAGCGCATCCTTGTTGAATACTTACGTCGAGGTATTCTTGCACACAAGTACCAGATGATCCATCGTGCGAGCACTCAGACAGGTCGAGCGTTTCTATTGTTGCGATACGCTGTGAAATTTCATTATTCATTGGCAATCAAAAGATCGCATTCAGACATCACAACGATTCCAAGACTCGATCTCCCCTCACAACGTCCACGAATCTTAACATAGTCTCCGGGTTTAATATTTTTAACCTGATCAGAATTTTCAGATGTTGGACGGAGAAGACAGCGAACACCTTTCTGACCAGATTGATTCGTGACAAAGTTGATCGTTGTTTCGTTCTCAGGAGACATCTCGATGCTGTCCACAACACCCCGTAGAAAGGTGATTGTGCCGGTAAACATCAAATCTGTCTCGATGTAGTTACTATGAAAGATGTGATAGAACCCGGCAGCATTGTAAAAATGGCTATCGTCGACTTCCGAAAGTTTACTTGCCGAGAGAACGATATCGGCTTTGTTCTTTTTCTTCGCAGCAATCCATTCCTTTCGAACCTCCTCCATCAAACCGCGACCGGCACTGCTTTCAATCTGAAGAGGAAAAAGCTGCGAACGCCGACTCAACTGATCAAACAAGCGTCGTGCTTCCTGACGTCGGTTGTTTTGAGTCAGATAGTCGATCGCCCGACCATACACAACTCCCTGTTGTTCTTGTGGAATGAACAACCCACTTTTCACAACGACTGATTGATAGATCACACCAGCTTCGTCTTTCCGCCCTTGTCCCCAAAGAGCATCTGCATAATCAAGCTTTTCTCTGACAGCACTCGACTGCATCAGAATCAACGTCAACACCACAAGAATGAGAAGGGGAGCAAACCACGTCCCTGCAGCAAGCCACGGTAATCTGCTTCCTTCAGACGCGCCGTTGGAGACCTTCGAAAAACGATTGAGCTGCACAGAAATCGCCGGCGTCCCGGCTGTCCAGAAGAGAATAAATGCATAAAAGAAGTCGGCAGGCCGTTGCCGGATCATCTCTGCAGTAGTGCGGCTATCGCCACGCCTTGAACCTGACGTAAATGAACGGGTGGTCACAGAAGAATTGGCCTGTCGGGTCGGCACTTCGTCCTGCCATATCATTTCATCTGCTTTGAACTGATTTACCGCGCCGCTATTTCTGTTCGCACTTTGCTTCGTCTCCTTCGTGCAGTACCAATTCCATGACATTGGAGCTCTCCAAATAAAGGTGACGAAAGGACAAGGCAGGGCCCAATCGCCTCATCCGTCGTGTTGAAGATTCGCATATCGATTACCAGACACTTACTGTTGAAAGAACTGTTTCTGTGTCGTGGCAACCACCCCATCAGCAACGTATTGATTCATGCGAGAAGCACGTTACTCGTCGCATGCAGCACTGCTTCCGCAATAGTCAAGCACGGTAAGACAAACCCCGATGTCTGTCTCAGGCTTTCAAACAACTCTCCTAAAACGGAAGATCAGAAGAGGTGTTCTCTACTTACGGAAATCGACACCGATTTCGGCGGGGACCTTAAAACGAACGGACCCTGTCAACGCGTCTTACAAGTGGACGCTGACATCGATCATGCCTAAGGAGGAAATACGAGAAGAGCTTTCACATCTACACACAATAAACTTGATTAAGTTAAAAATATTAAACATCGATCAATATCCCGTGAAATCATTGGGCAGCGTCCGACTGAAAATTCAGTGCGTTTACGATGCTTCATGAGCATCAAATTCGGATGACAAGGAATTCGAGTGGCATACGTCCCCCGGTGAGGCACTTGACGACGACTTTTCTGAACACCAACGCTGTCCTGATGCAATTCGTCAACACAGGGGGGGGAGAAACCAATCAATACGATTGCCTGGTGGACAAATCCGGAGAGCCAGAAATGCCCTCTATTCGGAAAAAACGGATGTGTCAGACATGCCCAGAAGGAATCGATTGCCAGTCCCAAGTTGACAATCCCATTTCCTCCGCCCTAAGATCGAAATAGGAATTTCTCAGAGAAGTGACACCATTGAATCCCTCTCTTCACCAACATGGAACTCTGACATCAGCCTGTCTGCGGCTGTTGTTGGTGATCTCGTTGTGGCAGGGGCCGATTATCTGGGGACACAAACATCACGGTTCCGGGGAAGAACTTGCGAACCATATTGTTCGATTTCACGGGCAGGAATTGACCCCCAGAGAAATGGGGTGGCATTGGCACTGTTCCATGCCTGCCGACCTCTTCTCAAAGTCAACCAGCGACACCAATCGCGACTCGCTCCCACTGTCCCGGGACATGCTCAGACCGATGCTCCCGAGTAACGGTGTTGATGCCTGTTATTCCTCGTCGCTGGTCTACCTGAATTCGCTGCAGTTGGGCATTCTTGCGCCTAGCCTGTTTACGATGCGCCCAAGTGACATCGCGCGGGATATTCCAAAACTCGATCCAGCCCGATCTCCTCAATCGATATTGTGCCGGATGCACTGCTAAATTTTCTGGCCGCTCCAGTTATGCAACATTCGAATTGCACAACAGATTGAGCGCCCCTCTTTTCGGAAACGTCATCAGTTGCTTCTGCTTCAGGCTTGTTCGCTTGAGACGTCCCTTTCCACTCATCGATCGCAGATCGATTTGAGTGTGTCTCACGAATGATTTCCCACCAGTCGAATTGAATCAGAGAACCTCCATGTCTCGTCTCTCCCCTAAATCGTACGGTCTTCTCGCCTTTGTGATTCTCGTTGTCTCACTGGGTGGTTACGCCCTTTACCATTACCGGACAACGCTGTCTCACGCTCCTTCCGCTGTGAAAGACCAGGCCACAAGCGAAACAGTCGAACACTCGCATTCGGACGAGGCGAAATCCGCCTCAACGGCAACAGGGCCAGCTGTCATCGAGTTTCCCCGAGCTCAATGGGCTCCGGCCAATCTGGCAATCGAGCCAGTAAAAAAGGCTCCAATGTCGGAGAAGATCACTTTGACAGGGAAAGTCACGTTAAATGAGGACAAACTGGCTCATGTCTTCCCTTTGGTTGAGGGCCGCGTCGAGAAGGTGGAAGTAGGGTTTGGCCAGCGAGTTAAGAAAGGAGATTCACTGGTCGTTATTCAAAGCAAAGAAGTTGGGGATCGCATGCTCCAACTTTTCCAGAATCGGCTGCGTCTCTCCTTCGCAAATATCAAGAACAAGTGGACTCAGGATGTCGGAGAAAACACCTTATCACTCATCGAGATGATGCGTAGAAACGGGTCGATCGAAGAAATTGAACGTGCATTCAAAGATCGGACCATGGGCGATTATCGTGAACGGCTCATGTCGCCATATGTTGCCTATCTCAAGGCAAAAGTACACGTCAGCCGCCTGGCTCCTCTTTCCAAGGACGGAGCAATTTCAGGCCGCCAATTGATTGATGCTGAATCTGAACATGATGCCACCCATGCAGTGCTGGTTTCGCTGCTGGAACAGGTTTCGCAAGATGTAAAGCAAGCAGCGCAACTTTCTACACAGACTGTCGAAGAAGCACTTACAAGCGTTGCCGTTTCCGAAGCCAACCTGAAAATTCTCGGGTTCAATGATGCGGAGCTGAAAGAGATTGACCCTGCACGTCAGGGAAATTCGCTCGCTCATTACCTTGTCACGGCCCCTTTCGACGGAACAGTCATCTCCAAGGATGTCGTTCTGATGGAGCGAGTCGGGCCAGAACGTCAGATTCTCACAATCGCAGATCTTTCTTCAGTCTGGGTGACTGCCGACATTTACGAGTCACACCTGCCTTTGCTGACGCAGCTTCGTGACAAACCGGTCAAAGTACATTCAGAGGCATGGCCAGGGCGGACTTTTGAGGCGCAGATCTTCTATACGGGCGACGTCGTCCAGGAAGGAACTCGCACGATTGCACTGCGATCGATCGCGACAAATGATGAAGGACTTCTTAAGCCAGGCATGTTTGTTACTGTCACGCTTCCAGATTTAAATACTAAAGACGTTCTTCAGATTCCATTATCTGCAATTCAGGATCATGAAGGAAAGCCGTTCGTTTTCATTCAAATAGGAGACGATCAGTTCGAACGGAGAGACGTCACGCCGGGCCGTCGGAATCAGGATGTCGTGGAAATTCAAAAGGGCCTCACCGTCAATGACCGCGTCGTGTCCAGTGGAGGGTTTGCATTGAAATCGAAGATGTTGGCCGAGTTACTTGCTGAATAAGTCACCGCCCGTCTTTCCTTTCACCTTTCCCTGATTCCGATTGAGCTGGCAGCAGATTGCCAGTTTCGCCAAGGACAGAAATTCATGGTCAACAAAATCATTGACTGGTCTCTCGACAATCGCTTTATCGTGCTCCTGCTTGCCGTTGTTATCATGGGAGCCGGGTTCTTTGCTGCGTCGTCTCTACCGCTCGATGCGGTTCCGGACCTGACAAACGTTCAGGTGCAAATTCTCACAACATCACCAGCGCTCGGACCTGTTGAGGTTGAACAATTCATCACATTCCCTGTCGAGAACGCAATGAGCGGACTCCCAGGGGTCGATGAAATCCGTTCCATCAGCCGTTTCGGGTTATCCGCCGTGACAGTCGCGTTTGAGGACGGAACCGATATCTATTGGGCCCGAAATCTCATTAGTGAACGACTTCAGCAAGCCAGAGAAAATATCCCTGAAGGCATGGGCAATCCGCAGATGGGCCCCATCGCAACCGGGATGAGTGAGATCTATCAGTTCGAGGTGCGAGCCGATAAGGGGCACGATTTCAGCCTGATGGATCTGAGAACAATCCTGGACTGGCAAATCGCGTTTCAATTGCGAAGCGTCCCCGGAGTGATCGAAGTCAACACTTTCGGAGGAGAGTTGAAGACGTATGAGATCCAGGTAGATCCTAACAAATTATTGCATTATGACATCAGTCTTAACACTGTGTTTAATGCCCTTAAACAGAACAATGCAAACGCTGGCGGAGGATATATTGTCCACGGAGCAGAGCAACGGGTGATTCGCGGGGAAGGACTCATCAGCAGTCTGGATGATATTCGCGGCATCATTCTGGAAAGTCGCAGCGACGGCACAGCCATCCGGATCTCGGACATCGGAAATGTTCTCTTTTCGCCGATGCTGCGGCAAGGAGCCGTCACTCGTGATGGAAACCGGGAAGCTGTCACCGGAATGGTGATGATGTTGATGGGAGGCAATTCACGGCAAGTTGTCGCCGATGTCAAAGCGAAGATCAAAGAGATCGAGCCGACATTACCGAAAGGTGTCCATATCGACACCTTCTATGACAGAACAGAGCTGGTCCAGAAAACAATCCACACAATTGCCGAAAACATCGGGGTTGGTGTGGCACTTGTGATCGTGATGCTCTTTCTTCTGCTGGGAGACGTGCGTGCAGGCTTGATTGTCGCCGCTGCAATTCCACTCTCTGCCATGTGTGCCTTGATTTCCATGAAGATGGCAGGGTTTTCTGCAAATCTGATGAGTCTGGGAGCCGTGGATTTCGGCGTCATTGTCGACGGCGCGGTGGTGATGGTTGAGAATGCCGTTCGGAGCGCGAGCCGGTATCTCAAAACAACCGGGAACAAGCGAGTTCCCAAATCCGTTTTCAAAGAGTCTGCCAAAGAGGTGGGAACGCCCATTCTTTTTGCAGGCATCATTGTCATTATCGTCTTTCTGCCGATTCTCAGCCTTCAGGGAGTCGAAGGAAAGATGTTCCGGCCAATGGCGTTCACTTTCATGTCTGCGCTGACTGCAGCCTTGGTTCTTTCCGTCACGGTGATGCCGGTAATGGCCTCTCTCTTTCTGGCACGAAGTGTCGCTGCCAACGATACATTCCTCGTCAAATGGCTCAAGTGGAGCTACACCCCGACGCTGGCGTTTGCGATGAAACGCCCATTCCTGATGATCGGCAGCGCGTTGTCAATCTTTCTCGTCAGCGTCTTTATCGCCACGGGATTTGGAGTTGAATTCGTTCCCAAACTGGACGAAGGTGACTTGGCAATTCAGGCACTGCGATTGCCTAGCGTCTCGCTGGAAACATCCATTGAGATGACAAAAGCGATGGAAAGAACACTCCTGAAGTTTCCTGAGGTCGAGAGTGTGATTTCGAAGACTGGAAGGCCTGAGATTGCAAACGACCCCATGGGCGTCAATCAGACGGACATCCTCATACGCATGAAACAGGGACACGGAACCGGGCAGGGGAGATCCAAAGCGGAACTGATTGAGGCAATGCAGGCTGCTCTTGAGAAAGAAGTTCCAAGCAACTCGTTCAGTTTTACTCAGCCTATTGAATTGCGTGTTCAGGAACTTGTCGCTGGCGTCCGGTCAGACGTTGGCCTGAGTCTCTATGGCGATGATCTTGATGTGCTCAAGCAACTGGGCGATAAGATTGTTCAGTCGTTGAGTTCAGTCCCTGGCTCGGCCGATGTTCAGGCGCAGCAAATTTCAGGTCTGCCTTATTTGCGTGTGATTATTCGGAGAGATGCGATCTCACGTTACGGGATCAATTCCAGCGACGTCCTGAATGCCATCAGTATCATCGGCGGACAACCAGTCGGAGAGGTGTTTGAAGGACAGCGACGATTTCCATTGCAGGTGCGGCTCGCTGAAGATTGGCGAAAGGATATTGATCAACTGAGGAACCTGAAGATCGATGATCCGATGGGGCGTCAGATTCCGATCTCACAACTCGCTGACATTCAAGTCGAAGACGGTCCTTCAGAAATCAGCCGTGATTCCATTCGGCGTCGGCTTCTCATTCAGTGCAATGTTCGAGGACGCGATCTCGGTGGGTTCGTCGCAGCCGCCCAAAAGGTCGTCGAAAAAGAAGTCCCCCTCCCTGAAGGGTACTCGCTGGCGTGGGGAGGGCAATTCCAGAATCTGCAGGAAGCCAGCGCAAGGCTGATGATTGCCGTTCCAGTTGCTCTCTTCCTGATTTTCTCTCTGCTTTACGTCACCTTTAATTCCGTGAAGTTAACTTTGCTAATCTACTTAAATGTCCCCATTGCTGCGACGGGAGGAATTTTTGCACTCTGGCTGCGGGACATGCCATTCTCCATTTCTGCTGGCGTTGGATTCATCGCTCTTTTCGGGATTGCAGTGATGAATGGTGTCGTTCTCATCGAACACGTCAGACACCTGCGAGAACATGGGCATGATGCATTCTCTGCAGTCACCACCGGAGCAATGGATCGACTTCGCCCCGTCTTTATGACAGCCACATGCGGTGCCCTCGGCTTCATTCCGATGGCAGTCTCCGGCAGCGCTGGTGCTGAAGTTCAACGGCCATTAGCAACGGTCGTCATCGGTGGGCTCATCACCTGTACGATACTGACGCTTCTGGTGATTCCGGCAATCTATCGCTGGTTCGACATCGAACCGACAGCCCCTGAGGAAGAACATCCGGGAGTCGATGCCGCACATGCCTGAAGCTGCCACTTGAAAGGGATTGCTGCTCAGACACCTGGGCAGCAATACTTTCTGCCGGCAAAGAAAGACAGCAGACAAAGATGGTGAAATGAAGAAACTCTCAGCGGGAGAAAATGCTCGCCCGCTGAGAGTTCTTTTCGTTTTCCAGTAGCATGCTCTTGTCAGATTCTCCATGTCCTGAGTCCGAAGCGTCAGAAACGTCACATCAAGTCACGAGCGGTTCTCTGACGAAGCAGGCATATGGGTCATTTCTTCCAGACGTTGAACAATTGCCTGTCGCAATTCCCGTGGCCCAACAAACACCCCTTCAAGTTCCGCCAGCCAGAGCCCATCTGTTGCCAGTCGCACGATCGCAAGCATCACCGGATCGGCTCCACCGGAGTTCTTGGGATCGAGCATCGATGAAAGAAAGTTGCTCCAGAGAGATTTCATCGTTTGATTTCCGCGGTCTTCGACAGAAATCACGTTGCACAATCTCGCTGCATTGTCATCTCGATCCATCGTTCCAGCGCGGAGATAAGCACGGGTCAGCTTCCCGACCTCGTCTGGATCGGCATCCGAAGCCCGTTTCAGTTTCTCGACAAACTGCTGATGAATCGACGTGATCAGCGCATCAATCAGATGTTGTTTACTCGGGAAGTGATGCAGCAGCCCCCCCTTACTGACTCCAGCTCCTTTTGCCACTCCATCCAGTGTCAGACCGGACAGACCTTTCTCCAGAACGATGCTGGCAGTCACATCGAGAAGAAGTTGACGGGTGGCAACGGGATCTCTTTTGAGTGGCTCGTTTGTGCTCATCGAAATCTCCGCAGGAACTTAAAGAACAGAATATTCAAATCGTTAATTCACTCTCAGTGAAGAACCTCATGTTCCGTAAGCGACATGTTAGCGCAATCCTGTCTAATGGGCCGAAACAGGGATTGCCGGTTCGGTACTTTCTGGTTTCGAATGGGATTCCTTTGGGCCGTCCTCATCTGGTTTCACCCCGGATTTCTTTCGAATCTTCTCACTTAAATTCTGCATGACCGTGTAGAAGATTGGCACGTAAAACACTGCCAGGAATGTTGCTGCAATCATTCCCCCGAAGACTGCCGTTCCAAGCGATCGTCGACTTGCGGCACCAGCTCCCTGTGCGATGACCAACGGGAAGATCCCGAGAATGAATGCGAACGATGTCATCAGAATCGGGCGGAATCGCATCTTTGCAGCCTCAACCGCAGCTTCGCGAATACTGCGGCCCTGTTCGCGCAGTTCTTTCGCAAACTCGACAATCAAAATCGCGTTTTTACTTGCCAGGGCAATGATCAACACAATTCCGATCTGAGTATAGATGTTATTGTCCATCCCGCGATACGCGACAGCAGCTACCGTTCCGAGCAGGGCGAGTGGCACAACAAGAATCACCGCCGCAGGAAGGAACCAGTTTTCATACTGAGCCGCCAGCACTAGATAAACCATGAGCACGGCCATCCCGAAGACGTAGAAGGCCTGACCACTGACGCGTTTCTCCTGAAACGACATTCCGCTCCATTCGTATCCCATGCCCTGTGGCAACTTCTCCTTCGCCATCTGTTCCATGATGGCCATTGCCTGACCGGAACTGATTCCAGGAGCCGCAGTCCCGTTGATTGTCAGGCTCGGATACAAATTGTATCGGGGAATCATCTGAGGCCCGGTCGTGAATTTCACTTCTGCGAAAGCTCCAATCGGAATCATTTCCCCTTTACCATTACGAACTTCGAGTCTGCGAATATCTTCTGGTTTGCGACGGAACTGCTGATCTGCCTGAACCTGAACCTGCCACGTCCGGCCAAACTTGTTGAAATCATTGACATAGGCTGAGCCCAATGACGCCTGCAATGTTGTGAAGATTGACGAAAGCGGAATCCCCAGACTCGTTGCCTTATCTCGATCGATGTCGACATAAATTTGCGGAATTCCTGCACGGAACGAGGTCTGCAAACTCGTCAGTGAAGACTGCGCCATTCCATCGCGCACCAGTTCGTCAGCAACCGCCTGCAATTGAGCCAATCCAAGGTTCGCGCGGTCCTGCAGTCGAAAATCAAATCCGCCGGTCTGCCCAAGTCCTTCAATCGCAGGAGGAGGAAACGCAAAGACAACCGCTTCTCGAATCGCCGCAGTTTGCATGTAAAGCGAACCGAGAATGGCTTCCATCGATTTAGAAGGATCTTTAAGACGCTCTTCACGTGGCTCGAATGTGAGGAACATCGTCACTGCGTTCGGAACCGTTGACCCGTCCAGCAGCGACATTCCTCCGATCGTAAACCACTCTTTCACCCCCGGCGTCTTTTCGAGAATCCCGTTGAGCTTCTCGATCAGTTCTTCAGTACGCTCCAGCGATGCCGCGTCATCCAACATCCCTGCAAGAATCGCATACCCTTGATCCTCGGTCGGCACAAAGCTCGTTGGAAGTTTTGTGAACCAGTAAGCAGTGCCTGCGGAGATGCCCACAAACAGGATCATCATCACTGCAGAGTAAGGAAGAATGGCTCGAACGATCGAAACATAGATTCCTTCAAACCAGTCATACACTCGATTAAATGTGCGATAAAAAAGATTCTTACGAGCAGGCGTCGGGCGGAGATAAACAGCACATTGAGCAGGCTTGAGCGTCACGGCGTTAATCGCACTGATTAACGCTGTCGCCGCAATCGTCAATGCGAACTGTTGATAGAGCTTGCCGGTAATCCCCGCCATAAAAACGGTTGGCACGAAGACCGCCATCAACACCAGCGTGATCCCGATCACAGGGCCGATCACTTCGCTCATGGCCTTGATCGTTGCAGGGCGAGGTGCCATCTGATTTCGATCGATATGATGAACGGCGTTCTCAACAATCACAATCGCATCGTCCACCACAATTCCGATTGCCAGCACCAATCCAAACAGCGTCAACATATTGATGCTGTATCCCATGAAGTACAGCGCCGCAAACGCACCAATGATCGTGACTGGAACCGTTGTTGCAGGGATCAATACCGCTCGCCAGTCCTGCAGAAAGACGAGAATCACGATCAGCACAAGCACACCGGCTTCAATCAGCGTTTTGTAGACCTCGTTAATTGACTCCTCAACGAACTCGGTTGGATTAAAAGCGATGCTGTATTTCACGCCATCCGGAAGCAGAGGTTCCAATTCTTCCATCTGCTTCATCACAGCTTTAGCAACACTGAGCGAGTTGGCCCCAGGCAACTGAAAGACCGCCACCCCCGCTGCTGGAATCCCACTGATTTCCATCCATGACGCGTATGTCTGGGCTCCCAGTTCGATTCTGGCCACGTCTTTCACTCGTGTCAGTCGTGCTCCACCGGGACCATCATCAACGGATTTGACAATGATATTGCCGAACTGTTCCGGGTCGCTGAAGCGCCCCTGCGTGGAAACAGTGAACTGATTGTTCTGATCACTTTTGGCCGGACGTTGTCCGATCTGACCAGCCGCCACCTGAACGTTCTGCGCGGAGATTGCAGTAATCACATCATTTGCGGTGAGTTCGCGCGCTTTGAGCTTTTCGGGATCCAGCCAGATTCGCATCCCATAGCTACTTGTCCCGAACACCTGTGTATGGCCAACCCCTTTAATACGACTCAGGATGTCTTTCACCTGAATCTCTGCGAAGTTATTCAGATACAGGCCATCATACTCCCCACCGGGAGAAGTGAGGCCGACCACGATCACCATGTTGGTCGACTGCTTTTGAGCGGTCACCCCGAGACGTTGCACTTCCTGGGGCAGACGCGGCAATGCTGTGGCAATCCTGTTTTGCACGAGCACCTGCGATTGGTCGAGATCGACCCCCACCTCAAACGTGATCGTCAGGGTATATGTGCCGTTGTCAGAGCTGACAGAGCTCATGTACAGCATGTTCTCGACCCCGTTGACCGCCTGCTCCAGAGGTCCGGCAACGGTATCAGACAGCACCATCGCATTCGCACCGGGATAGGTGGCAGTCACCTGCACCGTGGGCGGAGTTAACTTCGGGTATTGCTCGACGGGAAGACTGAAAATACAGACAGCCCCGACGATCATCGTGATAATCGCAATGACGTTCGCAAAGATGGGGCGGTCGATAAAGAAACGATAAAACATACTTATGGACCTTCAACGTCCGGAAATCATGCAGTGTGAATAAAGTGGCATTGACCAGAACACAAGGCGACAACAGGCAACTGCGTTGGAACCTCAGTCTGTTTCATCGTGCGTGTATCTGCTTGCTCCCCCGACCTGATCAGGAAGAGGCATTGGCGGATTGCTCTGCGGCTTTTCCTGCAGGGGCATCGACATCAGATGCTTCAGCAGCAGGAGCAGTATCCGCAGGCGGCCCCGGAAGAACAGGAGACACTTTCATCTTTGGTCGCACTTTCAGCAGTCCATCTGCAATAACGCGATCTTCCGGACTGAGATTTCCTTCAACAACCTTCATGGAATCGATTGAGTCCTTTGCGACCACAATACGACGTTCAATCTCATCGTCTTTGTTCACGATATAAACGTATGTTCCGGCCTGATCGTATCCCAGCGCTCGTTCTGGAACGAGAATCGCATTCGGCTGCTCTTCCGACGGAATACGAACTCGAATAAACATCCCAGGCATGACGTCACCGGCGTTGGAGAAAACGCCACGAAGCTGGACCGTCCCGGTGCCTGACTGAACTGAAGGCGAGATGTAATCGATCGTGCCCCGATAAGGGAAAGTGCGTTCGTCGCCAATCCCCATCAAAATGGGAATCCCGGATTTGCCTTGATCCTTGTGATGCTGCTTTTGGATCTTAACCAGATCGCTCTCACTGATCGCTGCATAAGCATAAATGGGGTCAACCTGAACAATCGATGCCAGCACCAGCGTCTGGTCAGAAGAAATATAGTTACCAATATCTACAGCACGACGGTCGATTCGCCCATTGATCGGGGCGGTAATTCGACAGTACCCCAAATCGATTTTCGCTGTATTCACATCTGACTTGGCCAGCTCCAGTGCCGCTTGAGCACTGAGGATGTTCGTCTCATAGTTGATCGCCGCCTGCTCAAGTTCCGCCTTGCTGGCGATCACCTGAGCTTCCGTCGTCTTCAAAGATGCTTCTGTTCGATCGTACTCCTGCCGAGACAGAGCATTCTGGTTCAGAAGGCCAATATTCCGCTCATGATTGATCCGTGCAAGTTCGTACTCGGATTGACGGAGGGAAAGTTGAGCTTGAGCAATCTCTCTGGCTTTGGATTGTTCAGCCTTCTTGAGATTGGCGGCGGCTTCATTCAGCCTTGCATTTGCATACTGAAGTCGAACCTGAAACGGCTCTTCATCAATGACGAACAGGACCTGACCAGCCTTAACATAGTCCCCGTCTTCGAAGTTCCGTTCCGTTAAAAAGCCGGAGATTCGCGCTCGCAACTCGACTCGCTCCGAGGCCTGTGCTGTCCCGGTTTGTTCTACATAACTGGTCACCGCCCGCTGAATGGGATTCGTCACATCAACTTGCGGCGGAGGAGGAGCCTGATAACTGTTTGGTTGACCACACCCCCCGAAAGTCGCAGCGGCTCCAGCAACCAGCCCCACCATGAGCAATCGTGTCGAAGTTCTGCGAAACAGATTGGGGACGTAGAATCCAGACAAGGAAGAACGTAAGACGACAGGGCGATGAGGTTGTGACATAACAATCGAAGATTGAACTGTGAGCAAGATAGAAAGAGCAAAATATCAATCGAACTTGAGGCCTGAACTCGATTGAAACGCTGAGAGGGCATGAACTTCTGCTGATTCACTTGAGAGAGGCTCCGTGCGGACACTCAAATGAAAAATGGGTTCGGCTCAACTTTTGACAATAGACAGAAATCGATGCTTTTCGGTCCAACAGTCTGTTTCGCCCCCGGCAGTTTGAGTTCAAACGTTCAACAACCGGGGGAAATCGTGGCGCCGAACCCAGGGCGAATCCCGTCGTAATTGACGCAAATTTGGCGTGACGACTTTTAAATACCGTCCAGACGGTCGGTTGTCAATGCAGGTATTCTGTACAACTTGAAACGAGCTAAACGGGAGCCGTGCTAAACGAAATAAGGGAACAGCATCGCTCCAGTGGTCTTGAGCCATTTTGAAGCATCGTTCTCAGAGATTTACCGTCACCAAGTAAGGCTCACCTGTGAGTGGTGGCCATGAGCAGGTTGTGGCAGAATGCAATTCATCTTTCTGGGATTGTCCGTGCGACAGCCATTTCCTGATTCTTACTGAAGGCGATCGATCATGATTCTGCATGTCGACATGGATGCCTTCTACGCCTCGATCGAAGAACGGGATCAACCGGACCTGAAGGGGAAGCCATTAATCGTCGGCGGAACAGCAGACCGCAGAGGAGTTGTCGCCGCAGCCAACTATGCGGTCCGTAAGTTTGGTGTTCACAGTGCAATGCCCACCAGCACCGCACTGAGACTCTGCCCTCAAGCGATTGTCCTTCCGGTTCGCATGAGCCACTACGTCGCGGTGTCTGATCAGATTCGTGAGATTCTATTTCAATTCACCCCGCTGGTTGAACCGCTGTCCCTGGATGAAGCCTTTCTCGATGTAACCGGAAGTGAAACGCTGTTCGGATCTGCTCGCGACATCGCAATCCGGATCAAAAAGGAAATATTGCAGCGGACAGGACTCATCGCGTCTGTTGGTGTCGCCCCAAACAAGTTCCTCGCCAAGATTGCAAGCGACCTGGAGAAGCCAGACGCCCTTGTGGTTGTAGAACCTGATCAGGTGCAGGAATTTCTGGTGCCGTTGCCGGTCAGCCGTCTGTGGGGAGTCGGGAATGCCACGGCTAAAGAGTTTCAACAGATGGGGATTGAGACGATCGGTGACTTGCAGCAACTGAGTCGCGAAACACTCATTCATCGATTTGGGAGAGGAGGAGATCGCTTCTGGGAACTGTCTCACGGAATTGATCATCGCAAGGTCATTCCCGACCGCGAGGCCAAATCCGTTTCACACGAGACAACGTTTCCCACTGATCTCCACGACATCGAAACTCTTCGCTGTTGGCTGCAGGATCTGGCCGAGCAGGTCGCACGACGACTACGCCGATCAGAACTGAAGGGAAAAACCATTCATCTCAAAATGCGGTTTGCCGACTTTCACACGATCACCAGATCACAGACCTTATCTCACTCAACAAATCTGACGAATGAACTGTCTCATGTGGCAATTGAACTATTGAATCAGGCATTACCACAACATCACAAAGGAATTCGCCTGATCGGAGTCGGTGTCAGCGGATTAGAGCATGGACAGCAGTTGCAACAACGCCAGCTCTTTCCTGACGATGAAGATCAGAAGCAGGGGAAACTGGATGCAGTCGCTGATCAGATTCAGAATCGCTTTGGAACAAGCATCGTCTTTCGCGGCAATAAATTACTGCGTAAAGAACCGGGTGACTCGAACGGATAATGACTGAACTCAATTAAAACGACTGTTATAGATACGATCTTCACCAAGCAAGCACACAATCCCAACATTCTCACTGGGCATTTATGATGTTCAAGCGATTCCGCACTGCAGTGATTCTTTCCCTGTTATTGACCTCCGTTGCCTGGAGTTCCGAACCACCAGAAGGGTTTCAATCGATCTTTAACGGAAAAGATCTCTCAGGATGGGAAGGAAGCGCGGAGTACTGGAGCGTTCAAGACGGGTGCCTGACAGGTAAAACAGACGGAACATTGAAGTACAACCGTTTCATCATCTGGCGTGGTGGAACCCTGAAGAATTTTGAACTACGAGTCCAGGTGAAAGTGACACCCGGTGGCAATAGCGGGTTGAACTACCGTAGCCAGCACCGACCAGACTTAGGCGATGGTGTGGTGACGGGCTACCAATGCGATGTCGTTTCAAACCGAGCCGATTACAACGGAATGTTGTACGAAGAGCGGGGACGCCGCATTCTTGCCCACACCAGTGAGAAGGTCATTATCGACCCGTCGGGTCAGCCTTGGGTGGTCGGCGAATTTCCACTCAAGGACTTCCCGTCTGACGAATGGCACGACTATCGAGTCGTTGTGAAGGGAAATCACCATCAACACTGGATCGACGATCATCCAACAGTGGATGTCATCGATCTGGATGAGAAACACCGCGCACTGGAAGGCATTCTCGGTGTTCAGGTCCACGTGGGACCGGCAATGCAGATTCAGTATCGCAACATGATCCTGAAGCAACTGCCTGACGACTTACCAATCATCTCAAAAGAAGAAGCTCCAATTCCCCCGTCAGCCGTCAAAGTTGTCCCTCAAGGAAAAGACAAACCCAAACAAATTCCAATGGGCAATGTCTCGAAATAGAGTGGCGAGTCCCGTACGTGGAAATCAGCTCTTCTCTCATCAAGAAGCAGCGATCATACGAATGATGGCTGTTTCTTGTTTAATTCGAAGAGACCGCAGGTGGAGGGCCAATGGTGACCACGAATTCATAGTCGTCTTGTCCAGGAGGGACGTCGTTCAGATCAACAAGAATCCTTCCCGGCAACGTACGTTGAACGATCACCATACCGCGTCCCTTAATCTTTTTGATTTGGGCGAAGCGATATTCTTGTTCCTCGGATGCATAGCGTCTGGCCCCCTGATTCGCGAAAGCTGAGCTTGTCTCAGGCTTCCATACGTGCGAATTCACGAGGATCTCTGAGATAGAGTCGCCATAAGCAGGGATCCAGGTGATGCGGTTCTGGTTGATTTCCAACCGTGCTTCTCCATCAAGCTTCAAATGAAATTTGATTTCAGTCTGGAGCGGTTGCAGCTGACTCAGCTCTTGTTCAATGTGATTTCTTTCTTCGGCAGTCACGTTGCTTAAAACGCTGTAGTACCACATGCGGGCGCGTGCGTGCATGGCAGTGCGTTCGTGCTCCGGTTGGTCTTTCGCGGCGGTTGCCCAGCCATTCGCCAGCTTCAGAACGTCTTCTGGTTGCCCGGGATCACTCAGGTCAAGTGTTGCGAGATCCTTGAGAACGGGATTATTGCCTTTCTTCAGATATCCCAATCCTCGATCCCAATCTTTGACTGTAAAGGCGAAGTACTTACCCAGCGTTGTGTAGTCGCTCTCCGTCAGTTTTCCGGATTGAACCTGATTCAGTAACCCACTGACTTCGTTCTTGCGTTGGATGAGCTCATCCAGTGTGGCTCGACGCTTGTGAATGAGTTCGATGAGCGGTTTCTCATCCAGCACTTTTGCCCATTGTTCAGCCAGGACAACAAACTGTTGAGCTGCTTGAAATTCCCCGACAGAAGATTCGCGTTCAGACCAGGCGAAAGCGATGTCCAGCAGCTCAGGCGTCATGTATGTCGTGCGATTACGTCGAAGTTCAAGCAGTTCGCGCCGGATTTGAGTTTCGTTAATACTGAATTCCAATGCGGCGCGTTTCAAAATAATGTCGACAAGTTCGAAGTCACCTGCTTCAGCTGCCAATTCCCAAGCAGTTTTCAGAGAAGCGTATCGTTTAACTGGTTCCGCGTATTGAGGGAGTTCTTTCCAGTACTTTCTTGCGACCTCCTTTCGGAGGGAATCATCCTCGCCTTTCAGATCAACTGGAGGGCTCGGAGGCGGGGGCAGCGCATTGAGTTCGCTAAGTTTCTGGCGATCAACGATGACGTTAGTTCCAATCTGCTCCATGTTGGTCGGAGCACCATTCAAGATCCATTTGGCCACGATGGGGATGAGCCACAATCCATCATCGAATGGCTCGATGGTTGTATAAGTGATTCGTCCGCTCTGAAACGCCATGGTCGCGAACATCGGTTCATGAGCATGAGGTTCCGTGTCGCGGCGTTTGAACATAGCGATCGGCTTCATGGCCGGATCGATCTCGATATTGGCCCAAGAATAAACACGACGATTCTTTGGCACTTCGTTATCGAACCCCTTGAATAAGACTTCGCTCCGTCCTGGAATCAACTCGAAGAAACTGCATTGAACAGGCCCCGGTTTCAAGCCGAATTGAACAAGACGTTCGGAGTCTCGCCCGTCGACAGTATTGAAGAAAAACAGATGCCCGCCATCGACTACGAACTGGTAGATTTGAGAAAATATACGGTCTTTCTTGGCTTCGTCCGGTGTTCTGGTTCCAAAGAACAACATGTTGTTACTGCCAGCGATGATTGTGTGAAATCGCGAGAAGTCCTGAAATGGCGTGTCCCAGGTTGATGAGTTTTCAAACTTCAAGCCTAGCTCTTTGCAGGCCTTTCGCATCGCATTGACTTCGATTTCGTTTTGGCCATCAATGAACAGAATGCTTTGGTTTGCGGTCCGATAGGTCAGCTTCAGCTGTGGCAGTTCTTCTGCGCAGACTCGATGGGCCGACACGTTGAAACAGTATGCAATCAACATGATGAAGGCAGACTGCCCCACGAACAGTCGAGCGTTCCTGATTCTCATCGCCATTGAAATAAACTCCTGATGCTCGCTGGCTCACTCCATTTTCTGAAGTGATGGTGGAAAGACGCTGATTTTTCTGCAGAACGGTCAGCCGTTGACGTTCGACGCTCAAGAGGATCGAACTCAGTCACGGAGTTGGCATCTTCCACACTCGAATTGAACCGTCAGCACTGGAAGAAATGATCTTCTTGTTGTCAGGTGTGACGATGATGTCTCGAAGCGCCAGACGATGTCCCTGATAGCGTTTGATGAGTTTCTGTTGTTCAACATCGAAAATCACGACATCCCCCGGATGATTCTTGAAGCGAGATTCATAGGTTCCGAGCACCAAGTACCTGCTATCGTGTGAAAATGCTGCTGTCTGATACCAATTTCCGCCATCGGAAAGTTTAGTGATCAACTCGCCAGACTTCGGATTCCAAATTTCGATCTCGTTACTATCCCCAAAGGCTGCGAGCATCTTGCCATCAAGTGACCACCTCAATCCCCAAAGTTCACGCTTCTCAGACTGGCAAGTTTGCACGAGTTTTTTCGTCTTTAAATCCCAGATCTTAATGGACTCATTAACCCCTGTGGCGATCCACTTATCGTCGGGTGAAATAGCCAGACCTTCAATTCTCCCCCCCAATCCTGTTCGAATCGAATGGGGAACGGCACTTGGAGTCAGCGTCCAGAATCGAAGTTTGTCGTCCTCGTCGTTTGTGGCGATGACCTTCACGCTGGGAGAGACTGCGAACCTGGTAAATGCGAAATCGGATCCGCCGATTAAGTCCGCTTTGTCGGTTGCCCGATTTACCCGGATAACGTTAACGCCTCCCTCGTCTCGACCTAACGCAAAGAACTGCGCCTTTCCAGCTGCATCCGAAAATACTCGATGAACCCACTTTCGATTCGTATCATTAACGCTGAGCTGTTTGCCTGTCTCAATCGAGAACGAACGGATTTCCCAACCGGGAAGCGTGGGAATCACTGACTTTGAGCGATGGTCATACGCCATCGAGCGAGGAAGCTGGCTCGCCAAATCGATGACCAGTTCTGATTCACCTGGATCTTCTGAATCAAATGCCCATCTAATGGATTGGTCATAAAATAAAGGGTTGTTCGACCAGCGCGCTGGAATGTACCGGCCTTGGAGTTGCTCGAATGCATGCCTTGC
>JBEBTF010000012.1:0-38385 GCA_040393865.1 Planctomicrobium piriforme
CCCAGCGTTTTGTCTGGCCAATCTTTGTAATTAATTCAATCACGAAGTCTGCTTCGTTACAAAGCAATACGAGGGAACTCCGGCGAGCCATTTCATGTCACAACAGGATCTTGACAGACTGGAGATCCACAAAGAACAGGTGTAAAGCAGACGACACCAGAACCTTAATTGTCAGTTTGCTGTCGTTTACTCTTCTCAGCAGTTGTCATCGAGTTTCGATATACCTGCAGTTGTCTCCAAACGCAGCCCACAGACATCAGAAGTATCCCAGCGATCCAGACGTAGTAGCCAACATAGAACTCTACGACAAACACCATTCCATCACGTCTACCAATAAGAGGGACAATCAGTAACCCAAGCACACAAACCACTGCAACGACACAAAAGAACCACGGGACGCCACTGATCTCTTTAGACTTGTCGAAACCAAAAACAAGAAGAAAGAAAACAGTCACGTTGGCAATTGTTCCAAGTAGAGCAGCAATCGCAGCATTGTTGGAAAATGGATCAGCAGGATCGACATTAAAGCAGAAGATGAATCCGCACAAGAAGCACATTAGGCCGGGCACATCATCTCCCAACTTGACTGCAGGCAACGCCATCGAAATCGCGTACAGTCCTACTCCCAGCATCAACAGAATTTCATTACGTTCAAACGTGACAATCTTCGGTTGCTCATCTTGAGGCTGTTCTATCATCGCAAATCACAATCTAACGGAATGTGAACAGGCCGGTCCCTTTCAATGACAGGATACAAGAACGAACCTTGGAGTTCGCAAAAAAATACCCGCCAGCTCGTTCTCACGTCGCTGGCGGGTATTCGATTTAACTGAACTGACAACTCACTTCGAGCCGTCTATTCAATCGTGACGACCTAGATCACCTTGCGAAATCATTTCCACGCTTCCGCCACGCGGCGAGTTGCGTTTCATCAATCGAAACGGCCGCTGCGCGGGCACTCGGTAGAGCAAACTGCTCTAGTTCGCAGGGTTATCGAGAGTCAGCAGGTAGGTCAGCAGATCGGCCATGGCCTGTTCATTGATCTGCTTTTCCAAACCTTCAGGCATCAGCGACATTCCTGAACTGCGAATCTGTTCGATGTCCTTACGCAGAATGGAATCGGTCTGGTTCTCTGCTCGGACCAGATTCATGCTGGTTGCGGATTCTGAACGAATCATCCCGGTCAATGCGCGTCCATCGTTCTGCAGAACGATGTAGTTCAAATACTCAGGATTCACTTCTCGATTTGGGTCGAGAATGTTCAACAGAATCGCTTCCTTACCGCGGTTTTGAATCGAAGCCAGATTTGGACCGGTCTCGAAACCAACATTCTCCAGACGGTGACAGGTTGCACACTGAGTACGGAAGATCGCCTGTCCTCGGGTGCGGTCCCCTTCTTTGGTCAGTGCACCGGCATACTGCTCAACAACCTGAGCACGTGACTTGGAGCCGAGCGATTTCAGAATCTTCTCTGCTCGCTCTTTCATTTTCGGATCACCGGAGCGAACCAGTCCCTGCAAACGATTCAGGTTCAATGATGCGGCAGGAAGAGACTTGTCTTCGATACGAGCGAGGACGTCGTTCGTCCAAGCAACACGAGAGAACAGCAATTCTTCAACCTGAGTCCGGATCGATGGAGGAAGTTCTTCCCAACGTGAGATCAGCAGACCTGGAATTGCAGCGGAAGATTGCGAGGCCAAGGCTCCAACAGCAGCAGATTGAACAGTCAGGTCTTCTGTCGGATTGAGCAGATTAACGAGGCGTTCAATGTCTTCCTGTGAAGACCCCAGCTTCAACAATCCAATTGCGGCAACGCGTTGAGCGACTGATGCATCGCTGTTCGCTACGACTTCACGATTCTTGGCAATCAGAGTGTCGAGGAACTCTTTACGGCTTCCACTCTTGAACTGCGGGACAAGGCGAGCGCCGCCGACTCGCAGAACGGCTGTATACAACGCGTCTTGCAAAGCTTTGTCGGCAGGAGCAAACTCGTCGATGGTCTTTAACAAGCTGGCAACGTCCTGAGCCTTGTTCTGTACAATGATCTGTTGGACCAGGCTGGAAAGAACAGGAATATTTTCTTTCGCGTTGCGATATGCTTCATTCTTAAGAAGCTCGGAGAACAGGGCGTAAGAACCTTCTGTCAGAGAGCTTTGAATCGCCAACTGGATCCAGCGATCGTCTCCGTCACTCTTCAGCAGCGACAGCAGCAGCGGCATTTTGACGGCCGATGGGAATTCCCCAGCGGTGAACGCCAATTGATAACGGACACGAATGTCTTCGTCGGTGGCAAGCTTCGAAATTGCTTCTGCGATTGCTGGTGACTTTGTGAAGCCTTCAGCATAGATCAGAGCACGTTCGCGAATGCGAGGGTGTGAATCTTTCAACGCGGCAATGACAGAGGCTTCGTCGAGAGAACCGAGAGCATCCAGAACAGCGAGAGCGTGAAGGCGTCCCAATGGCCGATCTCCAGATGCAACCAATTCCTTCAACTGCGGAACGACAGATTTGTCTTGACGCTCATAAAGAACACGGCTCGCGGTTTCGCGGTGCCAGGAGTTGTCATGCGCCAGCAGCTTCACGAGTTCTGCAGATGACATTTTTGACATCTGAGGAGTCGGACGATGGGTGTAGTTCTCTGGAGTGACGCGATACAGACGGCCACGGAACTGCCCACTGGATGTGTCGAGGTGCTTTTTGATGACTTCTGGGATCGAGGCAGGATGCTCGATCATTTCGCGATACATGTCCAGAATCTGCAAACATCCATCTGGACCGTTTGCAAACTGAACAGGTCGGAACCAGATGTCAGTTGAGCGAAGGAACTCGGTGTGACCGTCGATTCGCTTTGCCTGAAACGCGATGCCATCAGGAACCAGAATCTTGCGGTGGACGATGTTACTTCCAACGTCCCCGACAAACGCGAGCCCTTTGATTTCGTCCCCAAGAGCGTCACCACGGTAGATCGTGATCCCTGTTGCTCCTGTGAAGTAACCAGCAGCCCGACCGCCCCCTTCGATCGCCCCTTTCACTTCTCCAGAGACGCGCATTCTTGTTCGAACGATACGCCATGGCTCGATTGGGCTGGATCGGAACACCGGAGCCTGACCACCGTCGATCGCGATATTCAATCGCGGATCTGGAGCAGTCATATTTGGGTTACGGGCGATGTAGCGATCATTGAAAGCAATGAACAAAGCATGCTGACTGTTTGAGCAGACGAATTTGCGTCCCCAGTCATCGAAGTACATCCCGTGCTGTCCACCACCGGTCTCTGGACGGAGATCGAGCTTTCGTGGATCGAACGAGAAATCTCGGCCGCGAAGCTCAACGGCGGCGATATTTGGGTTGTCTGGCTGAGTAATCGTTCCGCCAGAGCTACTTGTTGCCCCGTGAATACGGCTGTCGAGCCCCCAACGGAAACTGTTCAACAATCCCTGAACGTTTGAACGACCGAAGCCTGTGAAGACGACCTTCTTGATATCGGCCTTGTTGTCGCCATTCGTATCTTTGAAATACCAGATGTCAGGAGCAGCCCCGACAAACACGCCGCCGTCAAAGCAAATCAAGGCAGTCGGCCAGGAGAGACCTTCTGCGAGCACCGTGCTCTTGTCGAAGATCCCGTCCTGATTCGTGTCTTCAAGAACTCGAATCTGCCCGAGATGATCACTCCCCTGTTCGGAGTAGTCGATCATCTCGACGACATACAGTTTGCCGTTCTCATCGAAGCACATTGCCACAGGCGAGTTCACCAAGGGCTCTGCGGCGATCCGTTGGAGCTTAAAGCCCTTCGCAATTTCGAAGGTCTTCATCGCTTCATCAACTTCCAGCGGTTTGATTCGCGGAAGTTCACCGGAGAGGTCCTTCTCCACCGCAGGAGCAGGTGCATCTGCAGCGATAAGCATGGACGTGAAGAGAGCTCCACATCCCAATGACAACAAAGTTCGAGTCGGTTTCATGAATCAGGTTATCCGAAATGATACAGCCGTTGTGTGCGGATCAACGAAGCAATGGACGGGAAAATTCCCTGACAATTGATCACTCAGTCTGATCAGCACACCGTGGCAAATCGGGATCAATGTGAACCCACGGAGCAGGAGCCCTGCTCCGTGGTGATTAAAAAGACAAATCTTCTCGCAACGTTTACTTCAGGACTTCTTCAATCGCCTTAAGAAGGACTTTCTCAGTCTCTGGCTTCACGAGTGAGGCCGTTGGACTGACTTCGTAGCCTCCTTGGGTATAAGAAATCTCGGTCCCGATGTAGCAAGGTCCATAGTCGCCATAAGCGGCCATGCAGACAGTTGCATCAGGAGCCATCTTCTGAGCAGCCAACTGGTACTCGATAAACAATTCACCAGGCATATTCACGATGGCGATGTCGCCAAGTTTCAGGCAGGTGACATCCAGAGGAACGCCGTCCCCTTCATCGCGTTCAGCCCAAGCGATCTTTGGAGCATAAAGCTGTGCTTCGCCGGACTTGGCGACAAACTTCGTTCGCAGAGAGTCGTAGTCTAACCCTCGACCAACAGGAACTTTGGCAACTGACAGGTTCCAGGCAACTTGCTTTGGAGTGATTGGCTGCTTAACAGTCGCTTCCCACGCCTTCTTCATTCCAGCTTCAAGGCGGTCAGTCAGAGTGACACGCATCTCCGGTGAGCCGTCGTTGTACTTTCCAGCCGTGACATTGCCTGCGGCACCGCAGAAGTGAACGTGAGCCACGCCTGGAAGAGCTTTTTCGCGACGTGCACGAGCGAGACCAACAAACTCAGACGTGACGTCCCCTTTGCCGTAGTAGCTTTGAGGATGAGTCGCGTAGTAAGTCAAAGAAGCGAGTGGAGTTTCACCATTCCAGAAACTGACCAATTTCAGCTCAGGATCGATGAGTCCCTCTGGAGCATCACGAGCAGCTGGATTCTTGGCAGCTGAGCTATAACGAACGATGGCGACTTTTCCATCAGGGCCCAGGATACGACGGTTGGAGGCAACTTTCTCGACGATCGCTTTTCCAATACCGACATGGGTCACCGGCTGAGCCTTCGGAATTGCTTCACGAATCGCCTTGGCAACGTTCTCAATCACATGTCGACAGAATGCAGAGTCGTATCGTTCCCCAGCGAGCCCCTGCATCGCCATCAGTTCTTCAGCACGAAAATCACAGCGGGGGCCGTCGTGCTGGTGCAAAGCGTGAACAGCAACTCGCTCTCTGGTGGTGCCAGCGGCTTCAGCAAGACGTTCACGGAAGATCAGATTTCCCTGGTTTCCAATCCCGATCCAATCGAGAGCACACAACACGATTGGCTGGTCTGCTCCAAGAAGAACAATCCCTTTGGCATACAGTGGATCTTCGATACTACGAGTCGCGGCATAAGCAACAGGGCTACCAATTGGGGGCGTGGCGTCGACGCTGAACGTCGCAATCTTCAATCCAGGAGCATCAGCTGCGAAGACAGTTGCCGCCAAACTGCCAACCATGACTGCTGACAATGCGAGCAATCTGGCTGCTACAAATTGAATCCGTACACACTTCAGCATGCAGTTTGTCTCCTTTAATGACTCCAGATTCAGTTCAATCAGAAATCTGTTGGAAATTCGTCCCAACTCGATTTCTTACAAGGAACATTCCCCTGATCTCGTTTGCCGTCGCGAGACCCTACTGGGACACGTTCCTCTCACAGAGTACACCGCATCATTGCGACCAAACATCACAACGCTCCGAGAAAGAATCTGCCGCAACGGCAAAAATTCCCCTCACAACCTGAAAGTTTTTGCACAATGACTCAGCGACCGCTCCATAACATCCGTCCAAGAAAATGCTTACAATAAACGTAAAACTGCGGCCTCCGAAACGCAACCACCAGTAAACACGTCTTCACATCCCCTTGTCTTCATGAAGATTGACGTTTCGAGAGAATACTTTGGGGAATCCGTGCTTCTTCCGGAGAGTACAGAGACCGAAGAACGAATCACCTGTTCCCATGAAATCCCAAGTTAACTGGGGCAGTTACAACGTCATTCGAAAACAGGTTAAGGTCACATCATGGAACAGAATGGACTGGAGTTTTCGCAACTGTTGCTCCGAAACGATCGGGCATTATTGCGTTACATCATGACATTCATTCCACGAAGAGACGATGCGGAAGAGGTATTACAACGAACAGCGGCCGCACTTTGGGAGAAGTTCTCGGACTATGACCGCACCCGCGAATTCCTGCCTTGGGCAATGCGGTTCACGTACTTTGAGATCTTGAACTTCAGAAAAGAACTCGCCAGAAGTCGCCTGATCTTTAACGCAGACGTCCTCGACTCATTGAACGCCACCAGAGACGAACTCCATTCCGCGATCGAATCCCAGCGAAGTGCGTTACGACAATGCCTCAAACAGCTGGATGCAGCAGGACTGGCACTATTGCAACGGCGCTATTGCGATTCGGAGTCAATCGCGGATCTGGCGGCAGAATCTGGAAAAACAGCCAAAGCAATCTATCGTCGACTTGATCGGGTGCGGGAGCTGATCAGTCAGTGTGTCGCCAAACGACTTGCTCAGGAAGCCACCTGAGCAACCTCTGAAAAACAACACTCAAGGCTTAACTTCGTCAATCAGGAAATCTGGTCATGTCCGCGATCCCTCCTCAAAAACCAGCCAATACCGAACACACGTTGTTCCGTCGTATTGCTGATGGAGTCGCCAGCGAAGCCGAATTTCTGGAACTTGAAAATCGGTTGCGCACCGATGCTGCGTTACGTTCGCGCTATGTCCTGTTCATGAGCCTTGAAGCGGATCTGTACGAAGAACTTGCCTCCGCCTCGTCAATGCCTTCGCCAGACAAAACTCAGGCGACAACGAAACCTGAACGACGCCGTGAACAAATCAGACTGATCATCGTCTCCGCCCTTTTTGCATGTCTGGGAATGATCGTCGGACACTTTTTCCCTTCGGCTCCCAGCAAGCATGCAAAGAACAATGTCGGGCCCGTTGCCAAAACAGAGTCGCCTGCGATTTCAGACTCTCCTGTCACACCTCATGCCGATAAGGGAACCGCCTACTTTACAGAAGAGAGTTCGGCGGAACCGCTCTCGAATGTGGCAATCGTCACTCATGCAGACCGCCCAACAGGGACGGACGATCCAGACTGGCTTCGCACAGGGCAACGACTCCGCCCTGGCACACTCACAATTCCTGATGGAGAAGTGCAGCTCGATTTCGTGAATGGAGCCCAGATCCTGATTCAGGGGCCAGCTTCGCTGAAAATTCATTCTGCACTCGCAGCGACACTTCTGGAAGGCAAAGCTGCCACACGAGTTCCTGATTCCGCGCGTGGGTTCGTCCTCAACGCTCCCGGGGCCGCTGTCGTGGATCTGGGAACAGAGTTCGTCGTGAACGTCGACAAGGAAGGGCGAAGCGACATCCTCGTCACCGACGGAGAAGTGGAAGTCTCGCTGCTGGGGCAAGACGGCAACACCGTCAAAAGTGAACGACTGCGTGACCAACAGGCCGTGCGAGTCATGCAGGAAAACGCGTCGCTGGAATCGACATCAATGTCGTCAGCAGATGAACTGTTCATCCCTCAACGAGCCACTCCCGAATTGGTCGTGAATCGTGACTATGTGGAAGCAGTCAAAGCGGACAAACCACTTGCGTATTGGCGTTTCGAACAGATCCAGAACAGTGTTGTGCCGAATGAGATGGGTGAAAACCATCCAGCATTCCTGCGCAGTCAGGAACCGACCCCTTCGATTCAGATCGCCAACGGCATCGCCACATTTCAATCCAGTAAGCAACCTCGACACCTTTCTGTCGAAGCTGGATTACCCGGCTGGAATCGGGATTCCTTCTCAATTGAACTCTGGGCCTGTCCACAACGTCTCCATCATGGAGCGATGATCGACATTCTCAACGAAGACTGGACCGGCGATTTGAACACCATTGAAATTGCCATGCAGACGCAGTTGATTCACCGCCCGGGAGCACTCCGATTCTTTCATCGTCATCCCCCTGGCCAGAACGCCAAGTCAGGAATCAATCTCTTTGATCATGACACCTGCACACCGGGCCAGTGGTCCCATGTTGTGGCGTCAAAAACTCCTGATTCACTGACCATGTACGTCAATGGGAAAAAGGTCAGTTCCATCGAAGGGAAGACCGGAAGTGACAATGACCTGTACCAGATTTCTATTGGCCAGATGGACAAAGATTCTCTCCATCGACAATATGAAGGGGCGTTGGATGAAATTGCCTTATACAACTACGCTCTCACACCAGAACAAGTTCAGAAGCATTATCAGTTAATCAAGTCACCGGAAGGGCAGCCATAAGCCTGAATCTCAAGCTGGCCAACGTCCATTGCGAAACGGCCGATGCAGAATGTCCGGGCGATCACCGGGCTCATGAGATTGATACGGCAGACTGCTCGACGGAAAACGCCCCCGCCCCACTGCCAACTGGAGATCTGCTGATGCGTCGAGTGGTCCTGTTCGCTGCCTGTCTTTTACAACTGACGCTGTTTTCAACAGCCGCAACCTCCGCACTGCAAGCGGCGGAATGGAAAGCTGGATTAGCCAAGGTCAACATCACTCCTTCCACCCCCATGCCGATGGCCGGATACGCGAGTCGTGGGGACAAGCATTCCGAAGGAAAATTGACTGACCTCTGGGCCAAAGTTCTTGTTCTTCAGGATGCTCAGGGACATCAAGCGGCAATCGTTACGCTTGACCTGATCGGGATTGATCGCGGAACTTCTCAAGCCATCCGCAACGATGTTTTCAAAGCACTGAATTGGAAACCAGGCCAGATCAACCTGTGTACCTCACACACCCACTCTGGTCCTGTTGTTGCTCAGACTCTTGCACCGATTCACAGAATCCTCTTCGATGAGAAGAATCAGAAGCTCGTTGATGATTATGCCGAGTTCCTCCGCAAAGCTGTCGTTGATAGCGTGAAACAGGCAGTCAAAGATCTTAAGCCAGCTGAGCTGACCTGGGGAAGCGGCCACACAGATTTTGCAGTGAATCGCCGTAACAACAAAGAGCCAGACGTTCCTCAACTGCGTGCAGACGGACAACTCAAAGGGCCAGTGGATCACGATGTCCCAGTTCTCGCTGTACGTCAGGACGGCAAATTGACCGCCGTTCTCTTTGGCTACGCCTGCCACAGCACCACGCTTTCCGACATGACATGGAACGCCGACTACGGTGGATATGCCCAGACTGATCTTGAAAAAGCTTTTCCGGGATGTCAGGCAATGTTCTGGGCCGGATGCGGAGCGGATCAAAACCCGTTGCCACGTCGCACCGTTGAACTTGCGCTGCAGTACGGGAACAAACTCGCTACTGCTGTCACCCAAGTTCTGAATGGAACGATGAAACCAGTGAGCGGCAGCCTGAAAACCAGTGAACAGGAAGTCGCTTTGCCGTTGGGAACACTGCCGACCCGCCAGCAGATTGAAGCTGACACCAAGGACGGCAACAAGTATGTCGTCGCACGCGCGAAGTACCTGCTCGAAATCCTCGATAGCGGTAAACAGCTGAGCCAGACTTATCCTTACCCAGTCACTGTCTGGCAATTAGGTAATGAAATTGCATTCGTCTTCTTAGGTGGCGAAGTTGTTGTGGACTATGCAATTCGCCTGAAAGACGAACTCGGAAAAGATGCGCCGACTAAAGTCTGGTGCTCAGGTTATGCAAACGATGTCATGGCCTATATTCCATCCAAACGTGTTCTGCTGGAAGGGGGCTATGAAGGAGGCGGAGCGATGGTTTACTACGGTTTGCCATCTCCATGGGCTCCTGAAGCGGAAGACATTATCGTGAAATCCGCGATCGATCAGATTGCAAAATTCAACGTGAAGTAAAGTCGATTCGCCGCAGAGCAACATCGAAAAACGAAGAGGACGCAGCAAATGCCGCGTCCTCTTTCTAATTAACCGACCAAGTCATTGCGACAAAGTGTCTCAATGCGTGTCTCAATGCAGCGAGACTATGACTTCGAAAGCTCACGGGAACGTTCCGTTGCCGCTTTCACAGCCTGCATCAGACTCCCTCGCAGCCCAGCCGATTCCAATGCCAGTAATCCGGCAATCGTTGTTCCAGCAGGACTGGTGACAGCATCTTTCAGTTGGCCTGGATGATCGCCTGTCTCCAGAACCATCTTCGCCGCGCCCAACAATGTTTGAGCGGCAAGTTGTGTCGCAGTCGCACGAGGCAGACCAACCAGAACGCCTCCGTCACTCAACGCTTCAATGATCTCAAACACATAGGCCGGACCGCTGCCGGATAATCCGGTCACAGCGTCAAGCTGCGGTTCTGGAACTTCCAGCGCCAGACCAACGGTATCGAGTAGCTGCTTTACGAGAACAGCATCTTCTGAAGTGGCGTGTCGTCCCCGAGCAAAACCGGATGCTCCTGCTCCCACCAACGCGGGAGTGTTGGGCATCACTCGAACAATACGATGGCCTGGCAGTGCGGCTTCCATCGTTGCCAGAGTCACCCCTGCGGCGATTGAGACCAGCAGGTGATCTTTCGTAATTGAGGAAGCAATCTCTTTCAGCAATCCCGCCATGCTCTGCGGCTTGACTGCGAAGAGGATGACCTGAGACCGCTGAATGACTTCCAGATTGGAATTCACAGTGGCCGCACCAGTGACTTGTGTAAAGTACTCGCGCGCCGCAGGGTACACATCGCTCGCAACAACTTGATCAGCATGGGCGAACCCGGAACTGATCAGTCCTTTGGCCAGCGCGGTGGCCATCTTCCCTGCTCCAAGAAACCCGACACTCACATTCTGACTCGACATTCTCTGGCCTGTTCTGAACCGGATCTGGTTCACACGTTTTGCTGATCGCGACGGGTTCGCTGGCGATGCTGGCGTCTGTACACGCCCTCGATACTATTCGCCCCAATACTGCGAATCTCCCTGACATTGACTCTAGCAGTTTTCACTCTGCTCCGCCTCCAGACGGCGACGTCGGTTACGGAGTCGAGTGAAGAGATTTGCGAATTTGCGTTCCTGCCCGTGCGTCTCAACTTCCTCAACCGCAGCAGGTTCTGCTTTCGTCTGAACCTCAACCTGAACCTGTTCCGGCACTTCCGTATGAACAGTTTCATCAGTGGTGCCGAACGGGATCGTTACTGCGGCATCCACGTCTGGTTGCACGATGTCGAAACGATGAGGGCGCGGGGGCAGCGGAACATGCCCTGACTGTTTCAATTGTCCAAGGACATCACGACTCAGACGATGAATCGTTTCCAGCAACTCGACTTCATCTGCCGTGCTTTCATCCAGAGTGCCAGCTGTCGCTTCAATCTCGGCCTCTTCGATGTCATCGAACTCGAATGAACGGAATTCCGGTTCTTGCGGAATCTGATCAAACAGCGAGAAATCGAACTCTGCCTGCAATTCTTCAGGAAGTTCGAGATAGCGATCCAGCAGCGTATAGCGATCGAGTACCGGAATCTCGTCCATGTCTGTTTCTGGCCGAACAGGATTCGCCATGACAGGGTGTGGCATGAAAGAAGTCTCCGGCGTGAAAGGGTGCGAAATCATCTCTGGTGGAAATTCGATCGATGGCGGTGCAATGACTTTGGGGGAAACGACGGGAGGCACAGCAACGGGTTCAACTTCGGCCGTTTCTTCCCCAACTTCATAAACAGCAAACTGCGGTTCTGGTTTGGGGTCTGCTTTCGGAGGCGTTGCGGAATTCGGATTCAATTCCCGGTCAGTCCCAGCTTCCGTTTCCGCCCCGATCTCTATCGTTGCCACTTCCGGAGGCTGATTTGCAGACAGGGTTCCGTACTTCTGATCGAAATCGGCCTCTTCCATCACCTCAGCATCGTCGATCTCTTCCGAGTCTGAACCGGAGTCGTCAACCATATAAGCCGACGACTCGGAATCGAGTTCTAACTCGACGACATCCATCTCTTTGATTCCCAAGGCATCGCGATGTGGTTGCAGCAGGAAATCCGGGATGGGAAACTCGTCTGTTTCCAGTTCTTCCGACGTATAGACCGATCTCGAAAGTCGCGTCGGGCCGGTTCTTCGTTCATCTTTAACAACAGGCCGCACGAAAGAGACTTCTTCAGGATCAGGAGGAGGAATTTCACTCCATCTCAGCGGAAGTTCTTTCAGGTCATCGAGCGCCGCCCTCACTGTTGCTTCGTCGATGGGACGACGGTTCATCGCAAACGCCAGCAACATGGAGTGGTCTGCAAGTTGAGTCAGACACCGGAGATTTCCGTCACTCGCGCGACAGATCAGCTCCAGCGCTGGCTCCGTCAGAATGGTGCTGATATCAGTTGCTCCACAGGCGCGTAATCGCTCCCCGATCAACGCTGCCGATTCCTCCAACGACAACGGAGCAAGATTGACCTGAACACCAATTCTCTGATTAAACCCTGATAAGCCGGGATCGGTCAGTTTCTCTTCAAGTTCAAACGGCCCACACAACACAACGCGAATCAATGACTGACCGTTCGGCGCATAATCTGCGAGGGTTTTTAACTCTTCAAATAATCTTGGACGAAGCAGATGCGCCTCATCGATGATGAGCAGAATCCCCTGCAGCTCGGCCCCGTCTTTTCCATTCGTCGACTTAGCCAGTTGAAAGAGTTGAAGTCGGGCTTCCTGTTCTGTGAGGCCGATGTATTCGCCTCCCAGTTCAAACAGAATCGCCTGTAATAAAGCCCTGCGAGTCTCGATCCCTGCGCCGTTGAGATAGACACTGCTGAAGCGATCGCTCAACAGGCTGACCATGCGTTTACACAGCATGGTTTTGCCCATCCCCGGCTGGGATGTCACAACCGCAATTCCTCGCGCCTGCGAGACACAATGAATTACCGAATCGAGTGCATCCTGCAACGGCGCAACTGCGACGAAGTCCTCCGCACAGGGGACGGCCGAGTAGGGACGCCGATTGAGCCCAAAGAATTCCTCGTACACATCCACCTCGTCGTACTACGGCGATGCGCTATCGCCCGGTGCAACTATTCCGAACAGCGCCAATACGCGTGTTTCCGAACCAGTTTGCCCTGTTGATCCTCAACGGAGCGGCGCTTCCGGCATTGAAAACAAAACAGAACGCCCAGAAAGAAACTTCTTCCTAAAACGCCCATGTTCAGATTCGCTGGATGTGCCCCGCTATCCAGTGATGACATCGAATCATTCCGGCCTTTGCATACAGCAAAACACAATCACCCGGCACAACCCGCAAAATCCGACACCGCGTCTGAATGGAATCAGAAACTATTGATATTGCAGATCAATACTCAGCCAAAATCCAGCAGAAATCTGGCGCAATTCCCCTGAGAGGAGCCCAGAAAAGATTCCGCAAATCCCCCAGAACACTGCTGGCAAAATGCACATCAGTTCAGCAGAAAGAGTAAATCCGTTGTGAGAGATCAACCCGCTTTTCTCACTCGCAGTGAAAACGCCGCCGCGATCAGCAAAACAATTGCAGGCATGATCGGGGCTCTCATTCTGGCATCACTCCAATACAGCAGATGCGCCGCTGTCATGGAAAGAACCAGCAGCAAGGGAGCCAGCCATAATTGAAATGTCTCAAGAAGGCCGGATTTAGAGCACTTCCATAAATCAAGTGGCGAATCTGGCACGCGGGATTCAGCGTTTCTCCCAGCGAGAAGGCTGCTGCGCGGCCACAGGATAGACCGATACGGTCTAGAGTCATTCAAAGGTGGAGTCTTCCAATAGGAACTTGAGAAAATTCCCTGTAAGACACGCACAATTCCCCAAATCAGACAGGCCCATAAAACGGAGTAATACGCCCCCACCAGCAGCCGCACAGAGGCGGGAATGGATTGAGCGGCTGAAGCATGGGGAGCAATGTTCCAGAACCAGCAGAACTTGAGGAAACAGGCCTTCAGACTCGTCAATGGATGCGAGAAAATCGTCTGCCAGGCCAATCGATTTTGCCAGCGGTCTCGGTCAGGTTCTGAAGTCACACCTTCATCAACCATCTGCTGAGACAGAGCATCGACCCAGGCAGCCTGCCCTGGCCCTTTCGAACCATCCCAGATCGTTCCGAACGGTTGCAGGACGACTTCACGATAGAACGCATCGTTGTTGCCCAGCAGTAATGTGTAGCCCCCGTGCGTCGTCATCAGAATCGGGGTTCCCAACTGAATCCAGTTACGAATTCCCCAAGGAAGGACACACACGGCAATTCCCAGCGAAGTCGCCAGTATCTTCCATCCCGCTCCCATTTTCAGAGAAACGGAACCCGCTGGCAGCAGTGAACGGCGCAGCAGCCATTCACCAACTCGCACAGCACCATATAGCAAGCCAAAGGCCCAGAAGGTCGGGCGGGACAACACGCACAGGCCAAAGACCAGACCAGTCAGAAAATGGCTTCTGAATTGATCTGTTTTGGGCATTGTCAGTCGCCATAACAGCATGGCAATCAACAGGCCACATGCAGTTTCCGTCATCGGGTAAGGGACATACCGCAGCAACAAAGGATCAATCGCAATCAGCGTAACCGCCAGCAGCCTCCCTGATCGCGGTAAGCCCAACTGCCGTGCACTGAGCCAGACAAACCACAGCGTCCCTAACGACAGGCACATCTGCAAAATTGCCCGTCCCCACTGTTGATCTGCGCCGCTCACTCCGGCCAGCAGCAATGGATAAAGCGGCGGCCGAAACGCGGTCGGGGTCGTTGTCCCAGGGGAGGAATATCCCCGCCCTTCTGCCAATCCCTGAGCAATCGCCAGATAGACATCGATATCAGCGTCAAGATCAGCCCAGTATCGATGCAGAACGGCAGCCCGCAGCCCAAACGCGATCAGGAGAATGATCCCAAACCACGCGAGTTCCGAAGAAAACCGTTTTACAGTCGATGGCTCACGCACTCGAATGAATTTCGAAATGGGATAGCGGCTTTAGCCCAGAAGAAACAGAATTCACCAAGTGTAACAACTGTACGCGCCCATCGAACACGTCCCGGCTCTACGACGGACTGGCACCCGCTTTCTTCGATGCGTCTCCGGTAGCATTGCATGCATCCATCAGCTTGGGAGCCTGTACGAGCGGGAACTTCAGTGTGAATTTTGTTCCGTAACCCGCAGCACTTTCCACACGGATTCGCCCGTGATGGCTGTCCATAATTTTTTTGCACAATGCGAGCCCCAGCCCCGTCCCCCCCTGACCATTGTCATCCGCGGTTTTGGTGGAATAGAAGCGGGTGAAAATATAGGGAAGCTTGTCCGCCGGAATGCCAGAACCAGTGTCTTTGACAGAGAGTTCAGCCCATTTTGATTCGGTGTCTTCCGTAACGGAAACCGTCAATGTGCCACCAGGTTGCATCGCCTGTCGCGCATTCACCATCAGGTTCAACACAACCTGTTGAATCTCCCCGGCATTGATGCTGGCATAGGGGTTTGCGTCGAGATTGAGTTCGAGCCCAATCCGGTGAACATGCAAATCTTTCTCAATCAGAACGACAACATCCTGAACGATGCGAGCCAGACTCGTCGCTTCCGGGCGATTTTCACGAGGCCGAGCGTAGGAAAGCAGCCCGGTCGTGATTTTTGCAGCACGTTGAGACGCATTCAGAATCTTGTCGAACGCTTTGTCTCGGTTTGCGACATCTTTATTGCGAAGTCCCAGTTTCGCGTAATTGATCACCGTCGTGAGAATGTTGTTGAATTCATGTGTGATCGACGATGCAAGTTCCCCCACCGAAGCAAGTTTCTGCGCCTGCAGCAACTGTTTCTCAAGCTCCTGCACACGAGCCTGCAGTGCCTCGATCTCCTGATTCGGGGTGAGGGGGTTGATCTGACTCACGGACACTGCCTCGCAGACATCGCTACTGACAGAATCTTTCGCCCTGACAGCAGCCGTAGGAATCAATCTTGTCGACCAGTTCGGCCTATCGAACCCCATCGGCACAGATGCAGGAAGGACTTCATGGCATTGAAGGACTTTCCGTCTGCACCGGCCGAGTCCAGAAGGCCAGCGTCAAGAAGAAACGCCCGCAACAACCGCCTATTTAACGAATTCGGAATATTCCTGAATCTCTTCGCGTTTCAACCCGGCCTGCGTCAAAGCTGCCATCAGATCCGATCGAGCCCCTTCCCGGGCGTCACGCTCCTTGAGAATTCGAACTCGAATTCCATCAGCGCTTCCGATGGTTTCACCGGCATAGCGCTTTACGTCTTCAAGAGAGAGGTCGGTCCCGACCTTGGGATTGTCACCTGTCACCAGTCGGTATTTCTGATCGTGGACCACTATGGTGATCATCTGCGCAGGCAGCCCCAGATCAATTTCAGCAGGCTTCTCTCCCTGCGAATTCTCCATTTGAGCAGGCGCCGATACGGCGTTTCGGTCCACTCCAGAGTGAACCTGCGATTCTTGATGACTTGTCAGACTCAACTCATCTCCGGCGCCACCTCCACCAAGCCCAGGACCTTTCCAGAACTGACCGAGATAGATGCCGAGAGCGACAGCCCCCAGCAAGGCGCCTCCAAAGAGATTTCGCTTCTTCATGATCAATCCGCTCCAGACCGCCCGGTCTATCAGTTGGCGAACACAGTGTTTTGTGAGTTAGAGCACTTCCAGAAATTATGAGGCGAATCCGGCACGCGGGATTCAATGATTCTCTTATTGAGAAGGCTGCTGCGCGGCCACATGATAGACCGATACGGTCTAGCGTCTTGTGAATCAGCCTCGCCGGAACCAGTGCTCAGCCCCGTATCACGTTGATGATACCACACCCAAAACAATGGGACCCTATTCAATTCGGAATCCGAGATCCGCATATTCAAAACGGCTGCGACCAGCACTGTCTGCCTGCATTCTTGTGACCCATTCCGGCATCGCATTCCGAACCGATTCCGTCACATAGATTCGGGTATCTCGATCATAGGTCAGCAGGATCACCACCAGACTTTTTGACTGAGACAACGATCGGTACCAGGTAAACAATTCGTTGACAAACTGCTCCGTCAACACATCCCCGTCCGGAGACAGTGGCAACCGAATTCGAGCAGGTCGCTGCCCATCTGTGAGTGTGATGATCCCTTGAGCATCAATGTGAAGGTTCCACACATCGCATCGTTTGCGGATTTCATCATACGACAGCAGATGTTCGAGCATTCTCCCCGGACTTTGAGCGGCAAACTGTTCAAAACGTTCTTCCAGTTTCGCACGTTCCGCAGGGGTTCGCGTATCAACCGGAGAACGGGCTTCGCTTAAAATTCGCTTCACTTCCTGAGGCGGAATCTTGAACAGTTCGGTCACAAGTTCGCCCAGAACCTGCTGCTGAGCAAGAACCCGATCCAACGAGGCCTCGGATTGTTTTGCAGACTGGCGGTCTCGCATGGCAGCATCTTGCGCCTGTAATGTTTCGACCTCGGAGACGGCTAACTGTCGTTGAAGATCCTGCATCCGCAACGACAACTCCTTCAGTTCCTTCTGTGTCACGGCACGTTCTTCGATCAGAACCGAGTGCTCACCAGCAACAATGACCTCCCGTTCGCGCAGCTGAAAATACTGAATGAACACCACAATCAGCAGCATGTCGAGCAAAGGAGTCAACTGCAGAGTCAGGCGACGGCGTGAGATCATGCGTCTCCCTCCTCTGCATTCGACAGCAGTGCCAGTTCGCGTTTCGCTCTGGCAACGGTTTCTCTGACCTGACGTCGATTCTCTGAAAGCCGCAAGAATGCTGGTTCGACACAACTGTTGATAAACATCAGCACCAGCGCCCCGATCAACCCCAAAGCGGTTGACCAAATCGATTCCGAGAACCGCTCAAGAATCAGGCTCACACTGCTGCCGGCCTGTCGTGACAGATCATCCTGCAACGCCGATCCGATCGCCAGCACTGTCCCTAAAACACCCGCCAGCGGATACGCCTCGATCATGGTGCGGGCCATGTTGTAGATCACGTCGAACCGCATGGAATCAAGATAACGCCGCTTCTCATCCAGAATTCGCATCCGCTCCAGCAAAGGCTTGCGTTCCGGTTTGCGTTGGGGGTCATCCAGAACGTCATTGACGTCCGCCAGAAACGCATCAATCTGATCAGAGAGGTGAGCGTGTGAATCCAGCAGGCTTTGATTTTTCAGCCCTTTGGTGAGGTCAAACAGCCCACTGGCGATCGTGCTTAAATCGCGTCGGGACCAGACCCAGAGCACGAAGAACAGAAATAAATGCACGCAAAACGCCCCGGCGATAACGAAAGGGGAGATCGACGAAAGATCGCGCAATAGCGTGCCCATGCAGTGAATCCGTCTTGTTCTCGTGATCTGATGCCCAGCGTCACCCCGTGCTCGCCATCAGCTGCGCTGACACAATTTCCGCCAGACACAGGGAGAACGCAGTTCATCAACTGCGAAAACACCTTCATCCACAAGGAGCATGCGACAGGAACGAATGATTAAGACAGAGGCCGCCTGAGTCAGACCAAATGAGTTTGATCAGTACATCTCACTATAACTTATCTCTGCGACCAGCGAGCCTAAATCATGATGAGGTGGCAGGAACGAAATCGCGGCCAGCTTTCATCGCCAGCTCTTGCAGAGACCGTACAACTGCTTCAACCTGCTCTGGTGCATACTCACGATGCTCGGTGAGATTCCCCCAAACAGGTTTTGGCCAGCAAGCATCCCCGGGATGACGCCCGACCACATGCAGGTGGAGCTGCGGAACCACGTTTCCAATCGCTGCAAAGTTGATCTTTTGCAGTCCAAACACCTGCTTGACCATGTCGCTGGCAAGAGCCGCATCCCCAACAACCGCCTCTCGCTGCACAGCCGGCAAATCCAATAAATCAGCCACATCCGTATCAGGGACGAGTATCAACCAGGGGACCGACGCATTCCGATGCAGCAGAACTTCAGCGGATGGAAGCCTTCCCAAATGGATGCAATCTTTGAGTAATTGGGGATGCAGTTCCATAACTCGCAAGCGACTCACAAACGGAATTCAGTGCACGAAGAAGTCTCTGAAAGAAGATAACAGCTTTCAAGAAAAAGCGTTACAGCACGCTGCAGGCAAATCTGCTGGCGGGAGACTTATCAGAAAATCCGGCCCAAGTCCTGCAATACAAAAGCGTTAAGAACAACGCCCATAAAAAAGGGTGAATGCTGCAACTCATTCTCAGAGAATTCGCATTCACCCACACAGGAGTATTCAACTCAATGTTACTTCAAAAAGTGCAGCAACATCGAGCACCCCAATTTTAGCACAATCCCTGTTGTTCTGGCAGCACCGATTCCACCCAACATTCCAATTTCGCCCTTTTTGCCCGATCAGCACGAACACCCGACCTTAAAATCCGGAATAACGACCAAATCCGTGCAGGCACTTTTCGCGGACTCGCCCAGCCTGCGTGTAACAAAAAGAAGAACGCCGCACGCCAGAAATGTGACACAACCTCTCAAGCCAAGGAAATGAGGGCTTCAATCAAGCCGCCAGCAGCCCACGTTCATGCTTTGGAAGTCGCAGAACAAATCGAGAGCCCAGGCCTGTTCCTTCACTGGTGACTTCGAGGGTTCCACCGTGATCGCGCACAATCCGATGGGTGATTGCCAACCCTAACCCTGTTCCTTTACCGACATCTTTGGTTGTGAAGAACGGTTCAAAGATATGCTTCATCTGCTCAGGAGTCATACCGCACCCGTTATCTTCGACTGCAATTTCCACCTGGTCAGGAAACTCTTTGACCTGAATCTCTACGCGGCCGCCAGAAGAAGTGGCGTCGAGTGCATTTGCCACAAGATTCAGAATCACCTGCTTGATCTCAGGCGCATTAACCCAGGCGTGAAGCGGCAAGGGATGATCAAATATCAGTTGACGATCCTGATAACGGCTTAAGTGACTCACCATGCTGACGACTTCCTGCACAATGGCAGCGACGTCATAGCGATTCCGCTCGTCTCCCTTTCCATACGAGAAATCAAGCAGCTTCTTGGTAATCCTCTCACAGCGTTCTGACTCAGTCTGAATCAACCCAAGATATTCGCGAATATCGGCCCGATCTGCTTCTGGAACCTGCTCAAGGACATCGTCTCCCAGCCTCATCTCCAGCCCATAAGCAGCAGTCATAATCACAGACAACGGATTATTGATTTCATGCGCCACGCCTGAGGCCAGAAACCCGGCGCCTGCCAGACGTTCAGAACGGACAAGCTGTTTGCTCCGCTCTTCAATCTCGCGCTGCTTGGACTGACGATCTTCCTGAATTCGGCTGCTCATCTCATTAAACGCATCCGCCAGCTGTCCAATCTCACATTTCGTAGGCACATCAACACGATACCCATAATCTCCGGCAGCCAGACGCCGGACACCTTTATAGAGCGTGGTGATCGGAACAAAGATGAGACGGTAATACCATGTCATCTGCACGATCAGCAGTACGACGGAAACCATTCCCAGAACGATCACGAGTCGGTGCTGCTGCAACGCATCATACTTTGCTTCACGCAGACGATCGCTCAGTCGGTTAGCAGGATCAGGCAGCACACGAATGACTTCGATCACATTCGCATTGGTCTGCATGATGACACGTTTGTTAACCTCGCGCCGCCCCAGATCGCTTAACCCCGGAATCGCAGACTGAATTGTCTGCAACCCTTTTTCTGCGGTCAGCAGAAGGGTTCGATACGGTAATTGCTCTGCATGGGGATGGCGCAACTTTTCGTCGAGCTGCTGCCACGACTGGGTGAATTCCTCAACTCGGGTGCGAACAGCTTCAAACACCCGTGAAAACTGTTCTCTCTGATGGTCAGCCGCTGCCTGCTGGACTTCCAAGGGAGTCGTTTCACCAGGAAACTCAGATGTCAGCGGAGCAAAAAGCAAACTCAGGGAGGCAATGAGGTCTGCACTGCGTGGCAATTTTCCGACGCTGAGTTCCAGATCGCTCACCGTCGCCTGAATGGATCGCACACCACGAAAACTGCTGAACATCAGCGCGGCCACCAGCACAAAGACGATGGCCAACCCTAAACTGAGCTTTCCACTGACAGAACGAGTAAAAAACATGGCAGACTCCCTTCTGCGAGGCATCACCGGACGCCGGGAACCAGCAGTCACGGCATCAATCTTGCCCGGAGAAGACTGGCCCCACCAAATCCGGCGACATGGCGTAAAGGGCTGGGAGCACAATATCTCCTTCCTCGCGATCCTGCGACAGGGGGAAGTCTACCACTCTCGAATCAGATTCAACAAGCCGGGATCACCCTTCACTTCCCGATGTGCATGTAGCCATCCTCAATGATTCCGCAGGGTGGCGTTCGAAACACAGCCAGTTTCCTGACATCTCAGCAGACTTACAGATCAAATTTGACTTCCGGGTTTCCCTGCTCTGTTACCACGATTTTTAATTCTGTCATTTGCAGATTCGAATATTTGGCAGGAAGCGATTCAATGACCTTCCCCTGCATTCGCAACTGTTCGAGGTCAAGATCGCCGGGTTTCGGAGTATATGCAGTCTTATCAGGATTCGTGAGGTAACTGATTGTGACCTTGTACTCCCCAGGCGCCATGCCTGGCTTCCCAACAGTCTCGACAACGAACTTTCCATCTGGATCGCTGCGAGCTTCTGAAGGATTCGATTTGCCGTCGGCAGGATAGAAAAGCAAATGGGCACCACCAGCCGGCTTTCCCTGAACAGTCACTTGCCCCTTCACGGGAACAAGCCGCGTCCCCGATTCACCGCTGCATCCAGCCAGGCAGAACATCAGGGCGACACACCAGACTGCATTGAATCGCTGATTCACTTGACGGCTTTCCACGTAACTGAAACGTCATTTCAGCCAGTGCAAAAGCAACACTGGCTGAGACAAGACGAGGAAACAGAACAAAGCAACATCTCGAAAGAGTTCAAACGGAACTCTAATAGTCGGAGATAACCTTACCGTCAGCAATCCGATTCAGAGGCTGGAAAACATCCAGAAAATGCACGCTGTCAGAGATAAACCGAACAGCTCCATCTCCTAATAGGAAGTGTGCGCCTCCAGTGTGGTGACTCCCAAATCCCCAGGCATACTGACATTTCCGAGCAGCATTGTCAGCACAGTTTCCATAAGGGTAATTGACATTGTAAGTGGCATTTGGCGTGTAGCCATGACAGCAGGTATGCGTCCCACATCCCCAATAAGGTCCATAGGCGGTCGAGGTGTGCATCATTCTCGATTCGCCAGCCAGAATCGTGTTGCTCATCCCATCGATAATATCTCGACTCCGCGCCGCACCATCATTGCCGAAAGCACCTTTGACAGTCGTTGCAATCGTCCCCCAAGGCCCCGAGTAGTCAGTAACGTCACCTGAAGCGAAAAGATAATTTGATCGGGCACACTGATTACGTTCATAAAAATCGGAGGCCACATTTGCTGAAGCCGTCACGACAATATCAGTGTGATATTCCGACGGGCAGAGATAAGTCGCCAGCTTTTGAGAATAAACCGGCCGATTCGCATTGCTTGTTGTAACGCCTCCCGCCAATGGACGTCCGTTAGGATTGGAAATACTGGCCGGCAAAGAGAAGTTGTAGATGTTATAGAGGGTCGTCTGTTCAAGAAACGGCAAGATCAGAACGAATCCCGTTGTATTCAGAACGAATGGAACCGAGGTGTACCGACCAGACCCGATCAATGCAGGAGGGAAGATATTATGGGTGTCGTGATAGTTATGAAGCGCAAGCCCCATCTGCTTCAAATTATTCCGACACTGCGACCGGCGAGCAGCTTCCCTTGCCTGTTGAACGGCCGGAAGCAGCAATGCAATTAGAATCGCGATAATCGCGATGACAACAAGCAACTCAATAAGCGTAAAGGCAGAACGCCGAGACTGGCCCATGACAAGCCCCCGTAGAGAAAACAGGAGATGAAAGAAAGGATTCGAGTCAATCGATCTTGCAAGCGCCAGCGCAACCTCAATTAAGATCATGCCCAAATTTCACATGAGCGTCAAGAGTTAGTTTATGCAAGTAAAAAAACAGATCGATTCCAGAACTACTCCATCCGGTTTACCCTACTCCAGCTTTAAGAAATAAACCTATTATCGATGCAGTTAAATGACCTCCTGAAACCGAACAACGAGCATCCCGCAGCACACCGAAGCCTCGGCCTCAACCAAATTCCGCGGTTCTTTACCGGGCTGGAATCCGAGCAATGATCGTGCGAACTTCCCTTCACCCCTCGCCCGTAGAGAGTGGTCACGCGACGAGATTAAGCTGCCAGATTGTGAAGTTCAAAACGCTTGCGAATGTCACCCACCCGAGATACGGCAGCATGAGCCCCCCTGCCACTTTCGACACCCGAAAGAACATCAACGTTGTCGTCACGATGGTTACCCAGAGGACGACCAACTCAACAAATGCCCAGCCGGGTTGATGGAAATGAAAGAAAATCCATGACCAGGCAACATTCAGCAGCAACTGAATCCCAAACAGTCCCAGTTCCAACTTGGCCCCGCCGAACCCTTTCTTCTTCCAGACCAACCATGCTGCAAGGGCCATCAAGATGTAGAGAGTTGTCCAGACAGGACCAAAGACATAAGCAGGCGGATTCCAGGTCGGTTTATTGAGGCTTTTGCACCAGCCACCGATCTCCGGGGTAGTTGCAATTGACCCCAACCAACCTGCAATAAGACAGAGAACGAGAAAGAATACGAGCCCCAAAATTTGCGTACGGGTATTCATAAACAACGCGAGCCTCCACTCCCTCGTGACTTTTCAGCCAAGTACGGCAACAGCACCACTGCTTGACCGAATTGCTCTTTATCCAGAAGTATCAGAATCGAAACAGAAAGAGCAGTCTACTTCACGAAGATTCAGAAGAGGTCCCCCTAAAGTGCCAACGATACCGGACACCGCAGGGGCACGGAATGGACGAAAACACCGAAGGCCACATCTTCAATAACCGGTTACAACATCGAGTTCGTCGTCTTCATTCATATCAACTCCCATCTCCTCCAAATCCGCAGCGAGTTCCACTAACTCTTCCGGACTGATATTCAGGCTCTCTCGGTACTGCAACGCCGCAGGTTCAGCGACGTAATCAATTTTCCCGTGATGTTTTTCGACTGCAGCCAGTATCGTTTCCAAGCCGACCGCGAAATATTCCTTCCTGAAGTTAACTCGATTGACGCGATATCGTGTCAGTTCTTTATGAAGCTGATTCTCGAGTTGCGGAGCATTATTGCATGACACCATCGCATGCACATCGAAAGGAAATGGAACACTTGCATCTCCGAGTTCGTGAACCCGTTCTTCAGGATTCTCGCGGCGAGTCATTCCAACCTTGAATATATTTTCACCCATCGAACCAATATTGGAGAGAATGTAAACGTGCCCAACCTTGGTGAGCTGAGCAAGCGACTTTGCACGTTCTGATTTCGCTTGGGCTTCCGCAAGCTCAGACTTTAATTTCTCGACTTCACTCGAGTAGATACCATGCTGCTTAGCCAAGGCATTAGCGAGCCGTTCAGCAAGTTCTGCTTCTTGTGCTTCAGCTTCTCTAGCTTCTCGCTCTCGTTGTTCTTGTAGCTTTAAATCTCGCGCTTCTTCCAGTGCCTGTTGGCGTATTCTCTTCTGTTCGTCTTTCAGTCCCTGTTCACGTACTTTTGCTGCATAGGCAACTTTCAAGTCTTCCAAGGAAGTTTGCCTCAACTTCGGAGGGAGGGGATAGCCAATCCTTTCGACATAACTGAATGTTTTCTCAAGGGCCCCCTTCTGACGGTGATAACTTTCGAGATCCGCTCGAAGCTTAGAGCTAGACCATTTTAAGTTGTCAGCGATTATTTTCTCGGCGACCCGATAGATTCGCTCCTCCACATCCGCGACACGATCATTACAATTTCGCTCAACCTGACTCGCCCGTGTCTGCTCACTTTTAGCAATCCGCAAGGCGTCCAACCGTCTCTGCTCCGCTTGCTGTATCTCGTTATCGGCCTCTACCCGTTTTGCCTCGAACGCCGCTTTGAAACGCTCGAAATAATCCGTGATTCTGGTATCGCCTGTTCTCAATAGGTACTGATATCGGGTGGTCAACTCCGCGCATCTTTCAGCTAAGAGATCAGCAATCAGAGAGAGTTGAACGGTATGGCGGGCAATCTGTTCAACCTTCAATGCATCTTTGTGCCTCACGAAAGCTGCAATGGCGAATGTGACAGCACCCAAAGTCGATGCCAGAGCCACAACCGCAGAATTCAGGAACGCAATGAGGGCTGTGAGACCAAAAATGCCTGCGGCGACAAAGAGTAATTTGGTATTAGGATTCGGCCACAATTCTTCAGCCGGTAGCGGCGGAACCGTCGGAAGAGGAGGCAACTTACGGAAGTGATAGAACCAAACGTCAGCCTGACACTTTGGGCAACATTTATTCACCTCCCCATCGAACTCAGTCTTGGCCCGACACTTCGGACAAATTCGAAGCGTGTCGTCAATTTCAAACATAGCCCGCCGCCCATAGTTGTGGTACTTGGCCCGTCCACATCAAACAGAGATTGTGTTCTCGCTCTCGTCCCCTTAGATGTCAGCCCTTCGCCTCTTCATTAATAATTCTTCAGCAAGCCCACCTGAGACACAGCTCATTGCAACTCTCAAAAATCAACCGATCGTCCGTATGCAACATCCATTATTTCCGGGGAATAATAAGTCTTGGGGCGGTGATCGTTCAATTCTTTAAGAATTTTTGCATCAACAAGCTTCTCGATATCAACCTGAGCAGTTTGATAGTGAACACCGAATAACTCCCGAACGGAAGTCGTTTTTATGATCGGTTTTTTGAAAAGGCTGTCTATCAGCTGATGACTCCTTGGCGTTGGTGATGTCACCCGTTCGTGAAAAGATTTCTTAAGCTTGATGAATCGGTCGCATCGTCGTATTGCATCATTCGCCTGAGAAATCGTTCCCCTTAAACAAAACTCTATCCACCTCGCCCACGCCCCCTGAGTGCTGACCTCGAATAAATTCGAAAAGTATTCATCTTGAAATCGGTCAAAAAATGCGCTCATATAAAGCCAAGGCCTTTTATGATTGAGCAGTTTATACAGCATCAAAGAGATAACAGCTCGCCCTACACGCCCATTTCCATCTTCAAATGGGTGAATAGACTCAAATTGATAGTGTACGATGAAACATTTCACTAACGGATCGAACCTTGCGTCTTCACTCGATATGAAATCTTCCAAGTTTCTCATGAGTCGCTCGACCTCGGCTGGAGGTGGCGCGATATACCGGGCGTTAGAACCAATTTGAACCTGCTTCGATCGAAACTGGCCAGGCGACTTATCACGCCCTCTGACGCCTCGCATCAACACCGAGTGCATTGACCTTACTGCATGGCTTCCAATAGGACGGTCCTGAATTATTTCGCATCCAATTTTAAGAGCAGCATTGTAATTGTGAACTTCCAGCCATCTCGCGTTGTCGTCTCTCGCAGACTTTGGCTCTTTCGGGTCCATCTCAAACAACAACAGTTCTTCCGCTGTTACAAACGTTCCCTCAATTTGTGACGAGGTGATGGCCTCTCGGTTTTGTAGCGGATGCAGAAGCAAGTCCGGGTCTTCTAAGGTTTGGCCAATCCCGTTTAATGTTCCTAGACGGTCCCGAGCTTCTGCGAGAAGCGGCCACAATTCCGAAGCGAATTCCCACACAGGCGGAAGCTCATGTGGCACGAAAGCCCAATCTTTTCGCTGGGGGTGATCAGCTCGGTCAATCTGGACCAACTCCCCCGGGGATACGTCACTGAACTTGGACTTGTCCACAATTCACCTTTGTGAAATCGCCGCAGGCCAAATTACAATTTACACGCAAAAATTGTAATTCAACACGTTCATATTTCAATAATCAACGAAAAGGACGACTTCGCGTGGCCTCATACGAAGCCCCGGACCACGACTCACTCCCAGCTAATCGCTTAAGAGGGGCAATTTCGTTTCCTGAGACTCATGAATTTCGAGTTCTGAAGCAGTTACGAAACACGGAACGTGTAACAAATTGCCACGTAAACAAAAAAACCCGGAAACAGCGAGTCCCAGGGGGGCGGAGGACTTCGAGCTATTTCCGGGGGCGATGAGCTTTGCCGGACCATCGAAGACTGCTCATCCGTGCCTTCGATGGCGGGAAATTATGTCGTAGGTCATTTCGCGTCAATATGGCTTTCCCCTCAGATCGCATCAAACCCCACCAATCCGGTCGCAATTCGCAATCGCCAATACCAAACATAACGTAATTCGTTATTTTCAAATGAATTACACAAACAGTACCACCCGTGAACCCACCGGCGTATTTTGCCGGTGAGTGGAGGGTTGGACAAATCTTTCTGCCAGGTCGCTTAAATCTGCTGCGATCCAATACGCATTTTCACACACTCTTTCCTCACAAGATCACATCGCTTGTGATGAGTGATTGCTGGCATTCGATCGCCTCGCACAAATTCTCCCTAAACCATTTCAAGATAGTCCGTTACCGTTCTTCATCCTCAACGAAAAATGGGGTTGAGGCTTCAGGTCACTCTGTATGCATTCTTGCGCCCGAAAATCGATCTCATCGAAATCATTCAATCCGAACAGGCCGAGTTGGGCGAAATTTTCACGAGTATGGTTTAGACTATTTCGATGACTGTATTACCTGTCCGTCAACTATGTGCGAGGTCTCGCACCGACAACAGGTCTAAATCCATTCACGATTTCGGCCATTTCCTGCGTCTGACTTCCCCGAGGAACGCCGCATGGAAAAATGCCTGCAGGTTCATTTCTGACATTCACGTCCTGTCTTGCCGATTCAGAGCAGCATTGAGGATTTTCCAAGATGGCGGGAAACGATTGGCTCTATGACTTCGTTCGCGATGGATCCATCAGCGAAGATCAGCTCGAAGAATCTCTCTCCATTGCCCGAGCACGAGGGAGAAACCCGGAAGACGTTCTGGTCGACATGGGTTATCTGGATGCATCCGCGGTCAGTTCCGCCAAAGCTCGTGCATTCGGATTCGAGACAATCGATCTGAACGCAATGGAAATCCCCCACTCACTTATCGAGTTGGTGCCGGAATCCGTTGCCCGCGAAAACACCTGCATTCCGGTCGAGTTCCAGGGCGAGAAACTGATCGTGGCTGTCGCAGATGCCATGAATCTGGAACTTCTCGACAAACTTCGGTTCATTCTGAACCGCGACGTCGAACTGACCACGGCCGCAAAAGAGTCGATCCTCGCCGCAATCAATCGTCATTACGGGCAAAGCGAAGGAGAATCGGTCGATTCGATGATCCTCGATTTCACCGAAACTGCAATCGACTTTACAGATACGGAAATGAACGACGCGGCAGCCTCCTTAAAAGAGGAAGAAAGCTCGCCGATCGTCAAACTGGTGAACCTGATCTTCAACGAAGCTGTGAATATGCGCGCAAGTGATATTCACATCGAGCCTTTCGAAGATCGAATCCGTATCCGCTACCGCATCGACGGGCGACTTGTTGAGCGCGACAGTCCTCCAAAACGACTTCAGGGAGCCCTCACGTCTCGTATTAAAGTTATGGGACGTATGGACATCGCCGAAAAGCGACGCCCTCAGGACGGTCGAATCAAAACCCGAGCCGGCGGGAAAGAGATCGACCTTCGCGTCAGTCTGCTCCCATCCGCTTACGGGCAGGCGATCGTGTTGCGTATTCTCGACCGCGATAACATCAAAATCGGTATTCGCAACATGGGGTTCAGCGAAGAGAACTACCGACGATTCCACAACATCATCCGCCGCCCGAACGGGATCTTCCTGGTGACAGGTCCGACAGGGTCAGGAAAGACGACGACACTCTACAGTGCTCTCGGCGAACTGAACCGGCCAGACCGAAAAATCATCACAGCCGAAGACCCGGTGGAATACTACCTGCCCGGTATCAATCAGGTCGAAGTGAAGCACAGTATCGGCCTCGACTTCGCCCGAATCATTCGCGCCATGCTCCGTCAGGCACCGAATGTGATTCTCGTGGGGGAAATTCGCGATACAGAGACCGGCGAGATGGCAATTCAGGCCTCTTTGACTGGACACTTGGTATTTAGTACACTTCACACGAACGATGCGCCCGGTGCTATTACACGCCTGATCGATATGGGTGTACAGCCCTTCCTGGTCGCATCGAGCCTCATGGCGGTGATGGCACAGCGTCTGATGAGGACGGTTTGCCCGAAATGCGCCGAGGCTTACACGCCTGACCAATCCGAGTTGGACTTCTTCGAACTGACCCCTGAACAGATCGCATCGGCAAATTTCCGTCGCGGCAAAGGTTGCAAGAACTGCCAGCACACTGGCTGCCGTGGTCGTAAGGCTGTCTTCGAATTGATGATGGTGAATGCTGCCATCCGCGACATGGCCTTCCGCAGTGAACCTGCTCAGAACATCCGAAGAACCGCTCGGTTGTACGGCATGAAAACATTGGTGGAAGACGCTGTAGACAAAGCACTTGAGGGAATTTCCACCCTTACGGAAGCCTACAAGTTGAGAAGCGGAGGCCACTAAGCCAGTTCAGCTCCTCTGTGATGCGAAAGAAATCAAATCAGAAGAGGAGTCTGGCATCGGAAACAAAGGGAGCCGTCTCTCTAAACAGAACGGCTCCCACTTTTCGGTGCTTTGAGATTGAGATGAAGCCTGTTCAGAAAGCGGACGCGAACTCCTAAACAAATGAACAGGGACATTCTCCGAAGTACGAGCCAATCATTAGACGGGAAATTCACAGAGCCTGATCAGAGGCTTTAGACCTTTGGCTCTGAATGCAATTGATTCAGACTCGCCCCATTTCCTGATCACTGTTCGCCTTCAAATCAACAAACATCAATAATCTGGATAGTCAGAAGCGTTCTGCCACTGGCTTCCGTCGTCTTAGACGTTCATTAAGGATCGACATGGCCACAGTTCAAATCGACAAGCTACTGGAAACGGTGGTACGAGAGAAGGTGAGCGACTTGCACATTACAGCAGGTCAGCCTCCTGTCGTTCGTTTGAGCGGCCGCATGCAACGACTTGATACCAAATCATTGGACGCCGAAGACTGTTCGGCACTGATGAAAAGTATCACTCCTGAACGTAACCAGCAGGAACTTCAGGAAAAGGGGGGAACCGACTTCGGGTTCGCATTCGGGGACAAGGCACGATTCCGTGTGGCGGTGTTCAAACAGCGCGGCATGATCGGCATGGTTCTTCGCCGCGTTCCGAACGAGTTCCTCACATTCGAACAACTCGGGCTGCCTCCAATCATCAGCCAGTTGATCACTCGTCCTCGCGGACTATTTCTGGTCACCGGTCCAACCGGTTCCGGTAAAACGACCTCCCTCGCGAGTATGATCAACTACATCAACGAGCACGATCAGCACCACATCATTACGCTCGAAGACCCGATCGAGTATTACCACCAGCACAAAAAGTCGACGATCAACCAGCGTGAAATCGGCGTCGACGTCCCGAGCTTCCCAGAAGCATTGCGGCGTGCATTGCGTATGGACCCCGACATCATTCTGGTGGGGGAAATGCGAGACCTTGAAACCATTTCCTCGGCGATCACCGCTGCGGAAACCGGTCACGTGGTGTTCGGAACCCTGCACACCACCGGGGCTCAGGGAACCGTCGACCGTATCATCGACGTGTTTCCAACGAACCAGCAGGAACAGATTCGTACACAGCTGGCAAACGCAATCATCGGAATTCTCAGTCAGGCACTGCTGCCACGAAAACCCAAGGGACTCGTTGCTGCATATGAAATGCTCGTGGTCACACCGGCGATTTCAAACCTGATTCGTGAAGCAAAAACGTTCCGTATTAACTCGTCGATTCAAACCGGTCGTAAATACGGGATGCAGTTGCTCGACGATGCCCTTTTCGATTTGTGGCGTAAGGGACTCTGCGAAGAGAAAGATGTCGTCACGAAATCCAACAACCCTGGCGAGTTGAGTGCCCGTATTGCAAACGCCAAGAAGGGCGTTGTCGAAGACGAAGATCAGGACGAAGACGACGAATAATCGTTTCGCTTATCCCTCATTTCGTCCCATATTCAAAGTTATCAACTGATCAAGACTTTCACTTCAAATCCAGCAGCCTGATCACAACATGCTGCGACATTCGATCTTCAGTCACATCCGAACTTCGTCGACATCGCATCAGGACCAGCTTCAATGGCCCAACGTAAACTCGGACAAATTCTGGTCGATCTGGGGTACCTAACCGAGGACCACCTGTGGGACGTTCTTGAAGAGCAAAAGAAGAGTCCCGGGGAGATTATCGGGCAAGTCGCCAAGCGAATGGGATTTGTCACCGAAGCCCAGATTACTGAAGCGCTGGCCGAACAGTTCGGGATGCCGGTCGTCAACCTGGAAGAAACCAACATTCTTCCCAAGGTTCTGGAACTCGTTCCAGAGACCATGGCGAGCATCTACAAGATCATGCCAATCTCACTGAAGGACAACGTCCTGACAGTGGCGATGGCCGACCCTCAAAACCTGGCAGCACTGGACGACCTCCGAAACTTTCTCGGGTATGACGTCCGTGGAGCCGTGTCATCGCTCGCGGAAGTTGAAGCTGCAATCAGCCGCCATTACGCCAGTCGTTCCGAAGACGACATGGAAGGGTTGATGGGCGAGCTCGAGAACCTCGAGATCGGCAACAAGACACTGGCGGCTGCCCGCGGTCCAATCGAAATTGGGGGGGACGATGAAATCGCCAGTTCCCATCCAATTCGTAAATTGCTGAACATGGTGATTCTGCTCGCCATTAAAGATCAGGCGAGCGACATTCACTTTGAGCCATTCGAAGACGAGTTCAAAATCCGTGTTCGTGCAGATGGGGTGCTGTACGAGATGGTCCCTCCCCCACGTCACCTTGCGGCTGCGATTGTCAGCCGTATCAAGGTCATGGCGAACCTCGACATCGCCGAACGACGTCTCCCACAGGACGGTCGTATCGAACTGAACGTCGGCGGAAACAGCGTCGACTTACGAGTGAGCGTTCTGCCGACCATGTTCGGGGAAGCGGTCGTTATGCGAGTTCTGGACCGAACAGTGGTTCAGCTCAACCTCGACAAAATCGGGATGGACCCACAAACATTGTCTCGTTTCCGCGAGACGATTGACCGTCCAAACGGGATTGTGCTCGTGACCGGTCCCACCGGTTCAGGGAAAACAACAACTCTGTACTCGGCATTGAACGAGCTGAACGAGATCACGTCAAAGCTGATCACCACCGAAGACCCGATCGAATACAACATCGATGGTCTGGTTCAGGTTCCGATCAATGCTGAAATCGATGTAACGTTCGCCAAGGCGTTACGTGCGATTCTGCGTCACGACCCGGACAAGATTCTGGTTGGAGAAATTCGAGACTTCGAAACGGCGGAAATCGCAGTTCAAAGCTCTTTGACCGGCCACCTTGTGTTCTCCACGCTTCACACAAACGATGCCCCATCAGCGGTCACACGACTTCGCGACATGGGAATTCCGCCGTTCCTGATCACCGCAACCGTTGAAGCAGTTCTTGCTCAGCGACTGGTTCGTCGAATCTGTGTCGAATGCCGAACCGAGTTTGAACCGAGCGATGACCTGTTGATGGAGTTGCAACTGCCACTCGATCAGGCTCGAAAATATAAGTTCTATTACGGTAAAGGTTGTCAGCGATGTAATAACGCTGGATACAAAGGCCGTACCGGGATTTATGAGTTAATGATGGTTAATGACGACATCCGCGACATGATTTCATCGGATGCTTCTGTCGACGAATTGAGAAACCTCGCTCGAAGTCAGGGAATGACAACACTGCGAGAAGCAGGATTGAAACTGATCTTCGACGGTATCACCACGATTGATGAAATCGTTCGTGAAACCGTGATGGATGATATTGATTAATCCCTGACGACATCATTTTAAATTTTCAATCGCGATGAGTGAAACAGGTATGGCCTGATCACTTCACTGCTGAACTCGGAATGACGCCCGCGATTACGGAGTAAAGACATGCCAGTCTTCCAATATGAAGCGATGGACAACACAGGGCTTGAGATCAAGGAAACGATCGAAGCTCCGTCCGAAGCCGATGCCCAGCAGTTAATTCGCGAAAAGGGCTTCTTTGTGACGAAGATCACAGAGAAGACACAGCGGAAGAAAAAAGACGACAAAACCAAGGCGAACGCCAAACAGGTTGCAGCTCAGAAGAAGAAGCAAACCTTCACAATCGGCGGTGTCAGCGCGAAGAAGCTGACCACATTCACCCGCCAGTTGTCGACACTGCAAGACGCCGGTTTGCCGATTCTCCGCAGCCTGCGAATTCTGGAAGGCCAGAACAAACCTGGTGCGTTGAAAAATGCTCTGATGGGCGTCATCGAAGACGTCGAATCAGGAAACACGCTGTCAGAAGCAATGGCGAAGCAGCCGAAAGCTTTTGACAACCTGTACGTCAACATGGTGAAAGCCGGGGAGGCAGGCGGTGCTCTCGAAGTCATTCTCCAGCGTCTTGCCGAGTTCAAAGAGCGAGCACAAAGTCTGAAGCGTAAAGTTCAGGGAGCCATGATTTACCCTGTCGCGGTGATCACCGTGGCAACGGCGATCGTGAGCTTCATCATGGTCTTCATCATTCCGAAGTTTAAAGCAATCTTTAGTGACTTCGGCGTGGAACTTCCCGCCATGACCACCGCGCTCATCGGCATGAGCGATGCCGTGGTGAACTACTGGTTCCTGGGACCAGTGATTCCGCTAAGCATGTTCTTCGGGTACAAGATTATCAAGAAGAATAAGACGGGTGCGTACATTATCGATCGGGTGCTGCTCAAAATCCCGTTACTAGGCCAAATCATATCGAAGTCGACGGTCGCCAGAACGTGTCGAACGCTCGGAACGCTCATCGCGTCGGGGGTGCCGATTCTTGAGGCCCTGTCGATTGCCCGGGACACCGCCGGAAACGAAGTCTTCCGCAAAGCGTTCGAGCATATTCACTCATCGATTCGCGAAGGGGAGTCGATGGCTGTCCCGTTGCGAGAAACACGCATCGTGGACGACCTCGTCGTCAACATGGTCGACGTGGGTGAAGAAACGGGAGCACTCGACAACATGCTTTACAAAGTCGCCGACGTCTACGACGAAGAAGTGTCGGTGCTTGTCGAAGGTCTCATCAACATGCTGGAACCGCTCATGGTGGTGGTTCTCGGGTTGATCGTCGGTTTCATCGTGATCGCACTCTTCATGCCTCTCGTGAAACTGCTGAACGACCTGTCGTAAACCATAAAACTAAAATCAAAACCCCGTGTTGACGTTGGGATCTGTTAAGTATCCAAAATCGGTTTCGCTCGGCACATAAACTGCCCTCTTAACTAGATCCCAGCTAAACACTTGTTACACGGCCCATTATAAGGCAATCCAGAATTTCGGCAGAGGCAAAACAGCACATCACTGCAGCGTTTCGCAGCACTCCTTTGCCGAGTTCAGATTCAAAACGTCAGCAACCATGTCCCAGTCTGAGGTGCGTTGTTAAGTACGCAGATCAGCGGATGACGTCAGCCTTTCGAGTACACACTTCCAGTCATCTGAGACGTTCGAGCCAGACTGTTAGACCGAGGTAACCATGTTTCGTGCTAATCAACCTCCAAAGCAACGTTCCGTTGCGAAATCATCACGGCTCGGTTTTACCCTGATCGAACTGATCGTGGTGATTCTGGTGATCTCCATTCTGCTGGCGATTGTGATGCCATCAATTGGAAATGTGTTCAACTCCGGCCGCGAAGCACAGGTGGTGGCCGACATCAAGAATATTGAAGCTGCCATCGCCGCGTTCAAGCTGAAGTACGGAATTGATCCGCCAAGCTCGTTTGTGATCTCAGATGATCCAGCAGTCTACACCACAGCGACAAACAAAATCGGAATCAACAGTCGGGCTTTAATGCGTCAGCTTTGGCCGAATTATGAAATGACCAATGCCGCATCAACTCCAGGTGCGCTCCTCGCCGCAAACGGAGTCACAGGACTGACATTTCCGCTGTATTTAAACGGCGCTGAATGTCTGGCATTCTTCCTCGGAGGACCAGGGGTTCTTGGAGACACCCTCGCACCAAACGGCTTCTCTGCTAACCCGATCAATCCGTTCCTGGCTGGTGGTTCACGAGTGGGCCCATTCCTGGAACTGAATGAAGCTCGCTTGAGCGATGTTGATAACGACAAGGCTCGCGAGATCCTCGACACCCTGCCAAACCAGACACGACCTTATCAGTACTTCAGCAGCTATGAAGGCAAGGGATATCAGCTGTTCGGGTATGACAACACCGCCGGAAATTCCGACGACGAAGTGATCGTTCTCAGCGGCAATCCAACAATGCAGGCCGTTTACCTGAAAAACGACACCGAATGGGCAAATGCAGCGAATCGTCCAAGTGTCGGTGGCGTTGTCGGGAATTACTGGAATGGAAAGACCTACCAGATCATCTCTCCGGGACTTGATGGGGAGTATGGTGTCGGAGGTTCTTATTCAGCACAGGACGGGATTGCTACTAAGTCTGATCCGGCAGACACATTCCGCAGTCGTGACGTTCGAAGTAAAGAAGCAGATAACATCACCAACTTTTCCAGTGGTTCGATGAAGAAGATCTACACACCGAGTCCATAATCGATTTTCATTCCATGCTGAACGCAAAACGCCAATCTGCCCGATCGACATTCGCCCAGCGATCCGCCTTTACTTTGGTGGAAATTCTGGTGGTGATTGGGATCATTGCATTGCTGGCCACGATCCTTGTCATGGCCATGGCTCCTTCTCTGGAAGGGGCTCGAGTTAGTGCCACCAAAGCAACGATCACCCAGTTGAATCGAATGCTGCAGGATCAGGTGGATGGTCTGCTCAATTCGAACGAAATCGACAAGGAAGCTGACCGACTGGCCAAGATGTATCGCGCCACCAACGGAAGTGTTATGCCTCCAGCGGTCGCGAAAGCACTCGCGCAGATGAAGCTTTATCGAAATCGATTCCCACAACGCAAAGAGGACATGTACGGGCTGGATGGCGTTAACCGAATCGCAACGGATAACGATCAATACAAAGACGATTCCGATCTCTTGCGTGAAATGCGAGCAACGGGTGGCGGAAGCTGGAAAGCGGACAGCTGGTTTCAGCGTAACTCATCTCCAAAGATCGCGGCGAACTCTGATAAGGCGGAGTCATCAGAGCTGCTCTATCTCATCTTGAGTCGTGGTTCAGCAACCAGCGGTTCAACTGCCCTCAACGTTGACCAGATCAACCCGCAACATATCGGTGACACCGATGGAGACGGGAATCTTGAATTCCTCGATGCCTGGGGACAACCACTCCAGTTCTATAACTGGCCAACAGGTCTGTTCGCGGATTCGACGGCATCAAAGATATTGGTCAATGCAAACATCGCAACGATCGCAAACGCAGACCCCTTCGATCCGACGAACGCCATTTCACTATGGACACCAGCGGCGTCCAGTTTCAACCTCATGTCGGGATATCAAGTTCCTGCATTAAATGATGCCACACGATTTAAGACATTAAACCAATATTGGGCCTTCGTCATTATGTCGAGCGGCCCTGATGAATCGCTTGGTTTCGGTCTTCCGACATCGAGCACAGCGGCAGATCGACTTGGAACACCGACCAATCAGCCAGATATTCTCGATAACATCACGAATCGACAGTAATAATGAAAACACGACTGTCACAACCTGATCACAAAAGATTGCGTCGAACAGCATTCACGCTTGTTGAATTGCTGGTCGCGATGACAATCTTTGTGTTGCTCGCGACGATCACTGTCACTGGATTCCGAGGGTCCGACTCCGATCGGGTTTCGAACGCCGCCGCCGCATTCAAGAACGCTCTCGAAGGGGCCAAGTCTCGTGCGGTGAAGTCTGGTGAAACACGTGGGCTTCGTCTGATCCTGTCTCCCACTAATGGTCGAGAAGTGACCAGCTTTGTTTATGTCGACGGGGGCCGAACTGAATCCGGTGAACTCCGTTTTGAATATAACAATAGTGGAGTTGCCCCGTACTCGGGAATGTGGCAGGTTCAAGCTACAAACTGGGCACTCTGGAATACGCTTTTCGATCAAGGCTTGATCTACCCGGGCACTCGTTTTGAATCCCCTGTTGGAACTGGCCGATGGATGACACTCGTCAATCGAATCGGTGCGACCGGGTGGTGGGTGATCGACGGAGAACCAAGCGGGACAGTCGACGACATGCCTGTAGGGTCCACACCTGAAATGTCTGGTGGCAAGAGACTTCTTCCATCCGATCTCGACGACATCGCAATGCCTGACACTTACGGATTGGGAACTGCCATCGCCTCTGCTCCCGTCTCATATCGCATGCAAATTGCTCCAACAATTCTGGCAGGAGCAGAACCAATCTCACTGCCACCCAACACCTGCATTGATCTCGATGGAAGCAAAGTCCCGTTTGGCTGGCGTCCGAATCCTCCGTCAAAACAGGTCTATGGCCCAGTCACCGGGAGTAACGTTGGGTTCATGGACATCCTCTTCACACCGAAGGGAACAGTCGCCCGTCCATTAACGACCGAAGGCATCCTGCACTTCCGCGTTGCATCATCAATTGATCTGCAGTTGTGGAATGCGGCAACGGCGAAACCGGCATCACCGAATTCCACAACTCGAATGAATCCTGTCGTCGCGATCGATCCTGAACGGGGAGGCAAACTCGTCTCTCTGATGACACAAACAGGTTCCCTGGTGAATGCAGATGTCTACCCGTCAAAGCCTGTCGGGACGACCTACAATGCAGTCGGTTATGACTTCAACGACACGGCAGACACCAGTAATCCGGCATATCGTTCCCCATACACATTTGTCCTTTACGGCAAGGAGTCCAAGTGATGCGACGACACTTGCGAAAACCTGCCAACGCGACTCCGACGTCAGTCTCTGCTCCCAGCGGGGCAACACTGGTCGAAGTGCTGATGTCGCTGCTGATCATGAGCATTGGGATCACGTCAGTCTTTTATCTCTTCCCGATTGCTCTGCTCAGCTCCATTAAAGCGAACCAGCTTACTAACACACGAATCCTGGCCGATCAGGCGACTGCGGTTGTCTATACTCACCCTAAGGTCATCTTAGGGGCGAACGAATGGGAACCGGTTGCTACTTATGCAGCAGGCGCCATTGTTACTCCAAGAATTCCGGCAGGCAGCAACGTTCCAGTCACACGCTTTTACTACCGTGCGACGAACGCCGGAACGACAAGCGCAGTTGAACCGACATGGTCAGGCGACACATCAATTCCCGATGGCAGCGTCAACTGGACTCCAGTTTCTCTCCCGATTCCTCATCCGACAGTCGCATCAAATCTGGGGACATACATCCCTTATAAGTACATCGTTGACCCTTATGGCTATCGGAACTCCCCTTCCATCGATCTGGCCACCAGTTTTGGTCAGATGG